>JACCWY010000541.1 GCA_013697395.1 Chloroflexota bacterium
GGCTAGGATGGGCGCGGGCCAGGCGGGCAGCAGTGCGTTGGGACGACTAGGCTCGACACGCTCCTATGAGGCCACGCCTGGCCCGCTTCACCACGGCGAGCGGGGGCACTTGCCAATGTGGCCAGCATCGTGTGCGGCTCCGATACGCCCGAGCCACCCACCCGCCGCGGGAACCTTCGCACCAGCGCGAAGAGCGGGACGAACTCTGACGCACCGATGCGCCCGTGGGATGGGAGCGCACGGACGAGAGCCTGCGGAGCGCCTCGGGGTGGATTCGGAGTTTCGAGGACCGATTGCCCCCGCCAAGGACGATCCAGTCCGGGTCCATGACCCGGGCATCGACCAGGACCGGTAGCTCATTGGTCAGGCCAAAGGGCGTCACGCCGCCGATCTCCATGCCGGTCAGCTCCCGCACCGGATATGCCGCGGCGAACGAGGCCTTGCGGACGCCCATCTCGCGGCGAACGACCCTGTTGACGTCCAGCGACGTGGTGGCGAGCAGGACGCAGACGACGTGGGTCGGCCGCTCACCCTTCGAGGCGACGACGATCGTGTTCGCGCTCCGCTTGAGCGGCACGCCATACGCCTCGACGAAGGCGGCAGTATCGGCGAGCGCCGGATCGCACTCCATCACCTCGAACGGCTCGCCAAGCTCGGCGAGCTGGGCGCGCACGGCGGGATGCAGGAGATCAGCGTCAGCCGACATCGGTGACTTCGGCGCTGCCGCCGCCGCGGCCGAGCAGCTTCAGTCGGGCTCGCTGTGCCAGGCCGTAGGCGGGGATCGCGAGCCGCAGCGCGAGGTCCATCGGTGCGCGCAGGGACAGGTCGCGGGCGCCGACGTACTCGATCTCCTCGCCGCCGAAGCCCTCCTTGAACCGGCGGATGCCGCCGGTCGCCAGACCCCACATGTCGTAGACCCTGAACCCCTCGCGCGCGAAGTCGCCGATGGCGGCCCATTTCAGCAGATAGTTCGCGCGGCCCTCAGCGCCGGCATCGGTCATGCCGCCGTACGCCTCGACTGCCCGGTCGCCGCAGGTGAAATGGAAGATCGTCGCAACCCGCTCGCCGTCGAGGAGCGCGAAACTGAGGCGCACCCGCCCGGTGGGGGCGAAGATGGACCAGACGCGCTCGTAGTAGAACGGCTGGCGGGCGACGAAGCCGGCGCGCTCCGCGGTGAACGCATAGATCCGGTTGAAGTCCGCCAGCGCGGGACCGATCACCTCTGCCGGTGTGGCGCCGTCGAAGCGCTCGATCGTCACGCCGGCGCGCTCCGCCTTGTTGACGTACTGCCGGTGCTTCCGCTTCAGCCCCGCCCTGAGGGCCTCCTCGCCCGGCGCGAGGTCGATCACCCGCGTCGTGGGCGGCTGCACCTTGGGCGCGGCCCGCCACGGCGCCTCCTGCAACGCGGCGCCGTACGGCGTCTCGAGGCGCGCCTCGGGATCGGCCCGGACGGTGGCGATCCTCTCCGCCCTGCCGAGCACCCGCAAGGCGGCCACGAGCGCGTCGCGGACGCCCGGATCGTCGAGGTCGCCGATCGGCCCGCGCGGCACGTAGGCAAGGTGCCAGCCGAGCAGTGGCATGCGTCGCAGCAGGAGCTGGGCTCCGGCCACCGGCCGCTCCTGCGACGTGCCGATCGCCAGGCGCAGCGGACGCCAGCCGCCCATCGCGCGAACTTCACCCCACTCCCACAGCTGCGGGAACGCGTGGTATGACGCGCCCTCCACGAACGCGTTCCACGCAGCCGGATCGGTGACGCGCCATGCGCGCAGGTCATGGCTCGTCATGGACGCGTCCAACCCGACGCTCGGAGCGCGTCTCGCGCGGCGACCCGATCGTCCCACGGCCGCTTCTCGGTGCCGTAGAACATGCTCGCCTCGTGGCCCTTACCGGCCAGGAGGATGACATCGCCCTCCTGCGCCAGGCCGATGGCGTGGCCGATTGCCTCGCGTCGGTCCTCGATCACCCACAGGGTCTCGCCCTCGACGGCGCCCGACGCGCGCGCTCCGACCGCGATCTCCTGGTTGATGACAGTCGGATCCTCGAGCCGTGGATCCTCGTCGGTGACGATAACGAGGTCGGCGAGCTCTGCGGCCACGCTTCCCATCGGCCCACGCTTGGTGGGATCTCGCTCGCCGGCCGACCCGAAGACGGCGATCAGGCGGCCGGCGGTGATCGGCCGCAGGATCTCGAGGACCTTGCGAAGCGAGTCCGCGGTGTGCGCGTAGTCGACGATGACGGCGAACGGCTGCCCGGCGTCGATCCGCTCCATGCGCCCGGGGACGCCGGACGTTTCGTCCAGCGCGCGCGCCGCATGGTCCAGGTCGAGACCCAGCGCCTCGCCGACGGCCAGGACGGCCAGGGCGTTCGAGACGTTGAATCGCCCCGGCAGCGCCACTCGCACGTCGCCGCGCCAGCGTGGCGAGTCGAGCCGGAAGCGAGTCCCGCCGGCGTCGGCGGCCAGGTCAACCGCCTGGAGGTCGGCGACGGCGTCGATGCCGTAGCTGATCACCCCCCCGCCGGCACGGTCCCGAAAGTAGGCGAATGCGTCGTCATCGGCGTTGAGAATGCTGATCGGAGCCTCCTGGACCAGCCGGGCCTTGGCGGCTCGATACGCGTCCAGCGTGCCGTGGAACTCGAGGTGCTCGCTGGAGACCGTGGTGACCACGCCGACGTCGAAGCGGCAGTTGCGCGTCCGCTCGAGGGCCAGGCCATGCGACGTCGCCTCCATCACGACGCTGTCGTTGCCGGCCTCCACCATCCGGGCGAGCAGCGCCTGCAGCTCCGGCGACTCGGGTGTCGTCGTTCGATCCTCGTTCGGCATGACGGCATCGCCGATGCCGATGGACACCGTCCCGAGCTGGCCCGGACGGCGGCCGCCGCGCCGCAGGAGCTCGGCGGCCAGCGCCGTGACCGTCGACTTGCCGTCGGTCCCGGTCACGCCGACGACCGTCAGCCGTTCCGACGGCCGCCCGTACCATGCGTCGGCGACATCGGCGAGCGCACGGCGGGCGCGATCGACCACCAGCTGCGGCACGTCCAGTCCAGGGAGCTCGCGCTCGACGACCAGTCCGATCGCGCCGTCCTCCACGGCCGACCCGGCGTAGCCGTGGCCATCGACGTGGACGCCCGGCACGGCAAAGAAGAGGGTGCCCGGCGTGACGAGGCGGGAGTCGTAGGCGAGCGCGGTCACCTCGCCGACCGGGATGCCGACGACGCGCTCGGGCCCGACCACGTCGGTGAGGGCGCCGAGGCCCATCCGGCGCTCGTCGCTCATGGACGCACGCGCCTGATCCAGCCGCGCAGGATCCCGGTCGCCGCGCGGATGCGGTACAGGGTCGGATCCACCACCAGGTCCCAGCTCCCGGCCCAGGTCACCTCGCGCCCGCCGAAGCCCTTCTTGAACAGGCCCACCCCATGCCACGCATGGTCCGGGCCGGACCCGGGCGGCGCCACGCCCCACAGGTCGTGGGTCCGGATGCCACGCTCCCGCGCCAGGCGCATCATCGCCCACTGGAGCGCGTAGCTCGCGTAGTGCTTTGGCTCGCCGCGCTCCTCGCGCCGGCTGCCGCTGAACAGGTAGTACGAGCGATCGCCTTCGAGAACGACCATTCCCGACGCCAGCAGCTCCCCCTCGCGGCGCGCCTCGAGGATGACGGCCCGCCGGGCGCCGGCCAGCGCGCGCCAGGCGACCTGGTAGCGCTCGAGCGGCGGCATCGGGAAGCCGGCTCGCCGCTGGGTCTCGCGGACGAGGTCGTGCAGCGCCCCGATGGCGGCGGTATCGGCGGCATCGTCGCTGATCTCGACACTCACGCCCTCGCGCTCGGCCCGCCGCACGGCGTAGCGCGTGTCCTTGTCGAATCCGTTGAGGAGCGCCTCGTCGTCGGTGAGCTCGACGGTGCGCGTCTGGCCGACCTGGAGTGTTTCGCCCGTCGGATGCAGCCGGCGGCCCCGCAGCGTCTCGAGCTCCGGCGCGCCGGCCTCGAGCCGCGGCTCGAGCTTGACGGCGATGGCCCCGTGGCGGGCCGCCGCGATACGGAGGCCGACGAGGATCGCCCGCACCCGATCCCCAGCCGCGGGCGATGCCCAGTCGAGCACCGGGCCGTGCGGCACGTACCAGAACGCGCGGCCGCCGAGCACCGGCCGTTGCTGCGCCGCG
>JACCWY010000016.1 GCA_013697395.1 Chloroflexota bacterium
GGCCCAGGTAGGCGAGCACGAGGTTGTTGCTCACCGGCGCGATCTCGAGCAGCTTGGCCTCGCGGAACTTCCGCTCGATGTCGTACTCCGACGCAAACCCGTTGCCGCCGAACGCGGTCATGCACGCATTCGCCGCGGCCCACGATGCTTGCGATGCGAGGAGCTTGGCCATGTTGGCCTGGGCGCCGCAGCCCATGCGGGCGTCGAACCTACTTGCTGCGTCGAAGCGCATGAGGCTGGCGGCTTCGACTGATGCGTGCGCTTGCGCGATTGGGAACTGCACACCTTGGTTGCTTCCGATCGCGCGTCCGAACACCACACGTTCGGACGCGTACGCCGAAGCCCGGTCGACGAAGTAGTGCCCATCACCGATGGCCTCTGAAGCGATGAGGATCCGCTCGGCATTCCAGCCGTCGATGATGTGCCGGAAGCCTTCTCCTTCCTCGCCCACGAGATTCTCAGCGGGCACGCGCGCGTCGTTGATGAACACGGTGTAGGTGTGATGGTTGAACATCATCGAGATGCGCTCCCATTGGATCGCATCCCCGCAGTCGCGCAGGTCGACCAGGAACACCGAGAGACCGTCGGTCCGACTCTCGGCCTCCGCCGCAGGCGTGGTACGAGCGAGGAGGAGCATGAGGTCGGAGAACTCCACCCGCGAGATGAAGACCTTCTGGCCGGTGATCACATATTCGTCTCCGTCACGGACCGCCCGCGTGCGAAGCTGCGTCGTGTCGGAGCCGGCGTCGGGCTCGGTGATGCCGAAGGCCTGGAGACGGAGTCGCCCGGCCGCGATGTCCGGAAGGTAGCGCTGCTTCTGCTCGGCGGACCCGTGCTTCAGAAGCGTTCCCATCGTGTACATCTGCGCGTGGCACGCATTGGCGTTGGCGCCGGAACGATGGATCTCCTCGAGGATGACCGCGGCCTCGGTGATGCCGAGACCGCCACCGCCGTACTCCTCCGGGATGAGTGTCGAGAGCCAGCCGAGCTCGGTCAGCGTCTGGACGAACTTCTCCGGGTACCCGCCAGTCTGCTCGAGGTCCCGCCAGTACTCACCCGGGAAACGGGCGCAGACATCCCGGATCGCGGACTGGATCGCTCGCTGGTCGTCGGAGAGCTGGAACTCCATGCGTCAGGCGTGCGCCGCCTGTGCGAAGTCAGCGAGGTTCAGGTAGTTCTTCAACTCGCCCCACAGGTCGTCTCCGGAGGGCACGTAGGCAACGACGCAGCGCGTCGATCCCGCGTCCTCGTACTCCTTCAGCCGCGCCGGCAGCCCTGACAGATCGCTGCCCGCGTACATCGGCACGACCTCGAGCATCTCGTCGGGGATGAGCTTGCGCGCGGCGGCGAATCCTTCGGACTTGTGGGTCTCCTGCACCTTTCGGACGATCGGCTCGAAGCCCATTTGGCACAGCACCGCCGAGTACCCCTGTTGGAGCGAGTAAAAGGTGAGGACCTTCTTCAGCGCCCAGCGTGCCTCGTCAGGGTTCTCGGCGAGCGAGACGCGGATCTTCGATACCACCTCCAGAGCATCCGCGTCACGGCCTGCGTCCCGAGCGCCCTCGCGGGCGTTCTCGACGATCTCGCGGATGATCGGCGGGTTGGCGATGTTGATGACGATGCCATCGGACAGCTTGCCAGCGAGCTTGGCCATCTGAGGGCCGAGACCGGCGATCCACAGGCGGAGCGGCGCGTCCGGCGGGCGGAATGCAAGCCTGAAGGCACTGGACGTCGAATAGAAGTCGCCGTCGTAGTCCGAGACCTTCTCTCCGGAGTAGACCGCGCGCACGATCTCGACGTACTCGCGCATCCTCCGCAGCGGTCGGTCAAAGGTCTCGCCGTGCCACGCCGCGATCACCGGGTTCCCGACGCCCAGGCCGAGAATGAGCCGCCCGCCCGAGAGCTCGTTGAACGTCGCGGCCTGGAACCCCAACGTCACGGGGGATCGGCCGAACACGTGGTAGATCGCGGTCCCGAGGTCGAGGGTCGTGGTGCGCGCGGCCATGGCCGAGAGCAGCACCATGGGATCCCGGCTGTTCGATTCGCCCTTCCACACGCATCCGAATCCCCGCTGCTCCGCCAGCACCGCGGCGTCCAGGCAGATCTTGGAGGGGATCTGCGCGGCGGAGTTGAACTCCGTGTCGATGATCACCGGGCCACTCCTCGGGCTGTCGATCGGGGCTGTCGATCGCTGCTGGACCCTACCCCAGATACCGATTATCAGGACAGGGCTCCTGAAACATAGGATAGGCCGGATGGGAACTGAACACGCCTTCCGCGCCGACCAGGTCGGCAGCCTGCTCCGGCCGAGTCATCTGCTGGATGTTCGGTCGCAGCACCCCGAAGGAGGCGCGCCCGTTCGGGAGGCCGAGGACGCCGCGATCGTCGATGCCCTCGCCCGCCAGCGTGCCGTGGGCATCGACGTCGTCGTCGATGGGGAGTTCCGACGCGCGTCATGGCAGACGGACATGGCCGAAGCGGTCGAGGGCTTCGTTCCCGATCGGGTCGCGATGGTGTGGCACGGCGCCGAAGACGTCGTCGAGGAGAGCTCGGCGCAGGTTGTCGGTGCGAAGCTGCGCCAGGTCCGACGGTTGACCGAGCATGAATCGGCGTTCTTGCACGAGCACGCCGGCGCGCCGTTCAAAGTCACCGTGCCCAGCCCATCCGTCTTCATGATCATGAGCTTCAAGCCGGGCTTGACCGACCGGTACTACCCGACCCGCGACGACCTGCTCGCCGCGCTCGGGGAGATTGTCAGAGCCGAGGTTGAGGCGCTCGTCGCCGAGGGCGTTCCCTACGTCCAGCTCGACGCGCCGCAGTACTCCTACTACTTCGACGAGCGCCTACGCGAGAAGCTGAAGGCGGACGGGACCGACCCTGATCATGCGCTGACTGCGGCGATCGCAGCCGACAACAGCTGCCTCGACGCGGTCGGGACCGCGAACGCGGTGACCGGACTGCACATCTGCCGAGGCAACCGCCGGAGCATGCGGTTCGCTGAAGGCGGCTACGAGCCGATCGCGGAGCAGCTCTTCGGGACCTGCAC
>JACCWY010000309.1 GCA_013697395.1 Chloroflexota bacterium
ACGCGGCCGCGGTCGCCGACATCATGACGTGGCGCCGGCTGGGCACGTCGCTGCCCGGCGTGCTGGCCGGATCGCAGGCGGATCGGCTCCGGACGGATGTCGCGGTTCGGCTCGAAGCCGGCGATCACCTCGGATGGGATCGGCGACCCCAGCAGGCGCTCGACATCACGCAGCAGCGGTCCCTCGTCGACGCACACGAGCGAGACGGCGGTGCCGGTGATCCCGGCGCGGCCGGTGCGGCCGATGCGGTGAACATAGTCGGACGCGACCATTGGCAGCTCAAAGTTGACGACGTGCGGCAGCGCCTCGATGTCGAGGCCGCGCGCGGCGACCTCGGTCGCCACGAGCAGCAGCACGCGCCCGGCCTTGAAGTCTGCGAGGGCTCGAATCCGCTGGGGCTGCGACTTGTTGCCGTGGATCGTCGCCGTGGCGATCCCGTCGCGGTTCAGCTGCTCGGCCAGTCGGTTCGCTCCGTGCTTCGTCCGCGTGAAGACGAGCGCCTGGTCGATGACCCGGGTCCGCACGAGGTGCGTCAGCAGCTCCCGCTTCCGCTCGCGGTCGACCGGGTGGACGACCTGCTCGACAAGGTCGGTCGGCGTGTTGCGCGGGGTGACCTGCACCGATGCCGGACGGTCGAGGAGACCCTCGGCCAGGATGCGGATCTGGTTCGAGAACGTTGCGCTGAAGAGGAGGTTCTGGCGCCGATCCGGCAGGAGTGCGAGCACCTGGCGGATGTCGCGGATGAAGCCCATGTCGAGCATGCGATCGGCCTCGTCCAGGACGAGGATCTCGACCCCACGCAGGTCGATGGTGCCCTGGCGGGTATGGTCGAGCAGACGCCCGGGGGTGGCGACCACGATCTCGACGCCGCGGCGCAGCGCGCCGGACTGGCCGCCGAAGCCGACGCCGCCGTAGATGGCGGTCGAGCGAACGCTGCCGCCCGAGTAGGTGCGAACCGACTCCTCGACCTGCATCGCGAGCTCGCGAGTGGGGGTCAGGATGAGGACGCGAATGCGCCGATCGCGCGCGGGGCGCGCGGCCAGCTGCTGCAGGATGGGCAGCACGAAGGCCGCCGTCTTGCCGGTCCCCGTCTGGGCGCCGGCGAGGAGGTCGCGTCCGGCGAGGACGATCGGGATCGCCTCGCGCTGGACGGGAGTTGGTTCGGTGTAGCCCTGGCGCGCGACAGCGCGGAGCAGGTCGGGCGTGAGCCCCAAGTCAGAGAAGGCACGGGCAGAGAAGGACAAGGGAGAGAGCTCCTGATTAGGCCCTCCCGCAACGCATCTGGTCGCGGGGCCCGGTCAGGGCGAGAGGTAAAATCGAGATCGGGGCGGGGTTTGAATCCGCGGCGCAGACCGGTGCGCAATCGAACACGTGTACGAAATGTACCACATCGTTTGGGTGTACGCTAGAGACCCACCACGAAAGGCGGCCATGACCGACCGATGCATTCACGGGTTTGAGGAGCAGCACTGCGCCGCATGCCGCCGATGCCACCACGGAATTCTCGAATCCCGCTGCGCCACCTGCCGCCCGAAGACCGCCCGCGAGGCGACGGTCATGCTGGCCAACAACGCTCCCCGACCCTCTGAAGAGCACCGCGGCTACGAGATCTCGTACGTCGAGAATGAGCGGAGCTGGTACATCCGCGCCGATGCCGACGCCCCCCTCTTGCGCACCACGTACCGATCGGCCTTCCAGGCACGGCGCGCGATCGACGAGATCCTCGATCGTCCCGCGCCGGTCTCCGCCGGAGGCGGCAAGAAGAAGCGCTGACCGGCCCGACGAGCCGTTAGGCCCTGAAGCCCCGTACCATCGTTCCAACGTGGGCAACTTGATGCGGCGCTACATGTCGTCAAGAACGCCCCTTCCAAGGTGGCCGATTACCCACCTTCCGCATGTGGGGGGCATTGCCGGAGGCGGTTGTCAACGTCGCCCATCCACCGCGATACTGCCGACCACCGTCTACCGAGGAGCGCGAAGACCCGAGTGATCTGCGCGAATTGCAGCGCCGAGAACGAGGCCAGCCGCAAGTTCTGCTTGCAGTGCGGCATCCGCCTGGCGGCGATCTGCCCGCGTTGCGGCTCGGCGAACACGCCCGAGGCGCGATTCTGCGGGGAGTGCGGCAATGCGCTAGCGGAGGCCAATGCCACGACCGCGGTCGTTGGGGCCATGGCCGCCCCCGCGACCGAGCTGCGCATGGTGAGCGTCCTCTTCGCCGACCTCGTGGGCTTCACGACGCTGTCCGAGGCGCGGGACGCAGAGGACGTCCGCGACCTGCTGGGCAGCTACTTCGAGACCTGCCGTTCGACCGTGGAGCGATACGGCGGGACGGTCGAGAAGTTCATCGGCGATGCGGTGATGGCGGTGTGGGGCACGCCGACCGCCCAGGAGGACGATGCCGAGCGAGCGGTGCGCGCTGCTCTCGACCTCGTTGACGCGGTGCGGCGCCTTGGAGCCGAACGAGGGGTCCCCGACCTCGCACTCCGTGCGGCGGTGAACACCGGCGAGGCGGTCGTGACGATTGGCGCGACCGGGATGGGCATGGTGGCCGGTGACCTCGTCAATACCGCATCGCGCCTCCAGTCGGTCGCGGCATCCGGCGTCGTGCTGGTGGGTGACGGAACGAGGCGTGCAGCGAGCGATGCGATCGTCTTCGAGGGGGCCGGAGAGCAGTCCCTCAAGGGCAAGGCCACCCCCGTGCCTGCCTTCAGGGCGCTGCGGGTGGTCGCCCAGCGCGGCGGCGTCGGCCGGAGCGAGGGCCTCGAGCCGCCGTTCGTTGGCCGTGACTCCGAGCTCGGACTCATCAAGGACTTCTACCACGCAACTGCGCGCGATCGCGGGCCACGGGTGGTGAGCGTGATCGGCCAGGCCGGGATCGGCAAAAGCCGGCTGGCGTGGGAGTTCCTCAAATACATCGACGGCGTCACCGAGATCGTGTATTGGCACCAGGGCCGCTCCCCGGCCTACGGCGAGGGCATCAGCTTCTGGGCGCTGGGCGAGATGGTCCGCATGCGGATCGGTATCGGTGAAGGGGCCGATGAGGCATCGACGCGAGAGCGCCTGGCGGCAACGCTCGACGAGTTCGTGACCGATCCAGGCGAGCGGCGCGCCCTCGAGGATCCGCTCCTGCATCTGCTCGGCATCGGCGAGAGCCCGTCGCGCGAGCGTGGGCAACTGTTCGGGGCATGGCGCACCTTCTTCGAGCGCATCGCCGACGTCGGGCCGGTGGTGATGGTCTTCGAGGACCTCCAGTGGGCCGATGACGGCATGCTCGACTTCGTCGAGGAGCTCGTGACGTGGTCGCGCGGGCGCTCGATCTACATCATCACCCTCGCTCGTCCGGAGCTCCTCGACCGCCGGTCGACCTGGGGCGCGGGGCAGCGTTCCTTCACCTCGCTGAACCTTGCACCGCTGACCGACGAGGATATGCGGGCGCTGCTGGCCGGGCTCGTCCCCGGGCTGCCGGGGACAGTCATCGAGCAGATCGTGGGGCGAGCCGAGGGCATTCCGCTGTACGCCGTCGAGACGGTCCGCACACTGCTCAACGACGGCCGCATCGAGCGCGATGGGGACGCGTTCCGTCCGGTCGGCGAGCTCACCACCCTCGCCGTGCCGGAGTCCCTGCACGCGCTGATCGCGGCCCGGATCGATGCACTGCCAGCCATGGAGCGAACACTCGTCCAGGAAGGGTCGGTCCTGGGGCTGTCGTTCGGCATTCCCGCCTTGACCGCGGTCTCGCGCGCTCCGGCCGAGGACATCGAGCGCATGCTCCACCACCTCGTGCAACGGGAGCTGCTGACGCGCGACGACGATCCCCGCTCGCCGGAGCGCGGGCAATATCGATTCGTGCAGGGCCTTCTTCGCGAGGTCGCGTACGGGACGCTCTCGCGCGACGATCGTCGAGCACGGCATCTCGCGGCCGCGCGCTATTACGAGGCACTCGGCGACGAGGAGCTGTCGGGCGTGCTTGCCCAGCACTACGTCGACGCGTACCAGGCCCACCCCGATGGCCCAGAGGGCTCAGCCGTGGCCGCCCAGGCGCGCGTGGCGCTGCGTGGGGCAGCACAGCGAGCGGCGGACCTTGGCTCGCATCGCCTGGCCCACTCCTACCTGGAGAGCGCGTTGCTCGTGCTCAACGATCCGACCGAGGAGCTCGAGATCCGAAGGGTTGCCATGACCGCGGCGGCGAACACTGGCATGCTCGAGAAGGCGGTGGGTCATGGCCGCCGCACGATTGAGCTCGCTCGGCAGCTCGGCATGGATCGCGAGCGCCGCACGGCAACCGCGGCCACTGCCGAAATCCTCCTCGAGGGTCAGCAGCAGCAGGCGCTCCAGCTCCTCAACGAGGCGATCGCGGAGCCCGGCCTCACGCCCGGTGACCCCGGGTACATCGAGGTCGCCACCGTCCTGGCGAAGGCCGAGATGCGCGTGCCAAATGACCCGCGCGCGGTGGAGCTCGCCGATCTCGCCCTGCCCGAGGCTCAGCGCTCGGGAGACGACCGGCTGATCCTCGACCTGCTGATCACCCGGGCTGTGTCGCACTCGAACCTGGGACGCAGCACCGAGGCGGTCGCGGTCCTCACCGGCGCCCTCGAGGTCGCGACTCGGCTGGGTCTCGGCGATACGGTCAATCGAGCAGCGGTCAACCTCGGCTACGCCGTGGCGTCGGATGACCCCCGCGCCGCGTTCGAGATCTCGAAGCGCGCCCTCGACGGAGCGAAGCGTGAGGGCGTCATGTGGCGGATCCGCTACATCCTCGGAAACGCCGTCGATGCGGGGATCGAGGTGGGCGAGTGGGACTGGGCACTGCAGCAGGCGGAGGAGCTGGATCCAATCTTCACCGAGCCCGCGGAACGCCTCTGGTTCGGCACCTTCACGGCCGTGATTCGTCTCTACCGAGGCGAGGATCTGCATGCGGAGGCACGGCGGTTCTACGACGATAGCCGCGACATCGATGACGCACAGTTCCGCGCAGTCGGTGCGTACGCCCTGCTGGTGAGCTCGGTCCTCCGAGGCGATGAGGCCGACGCGGTGCGCATCGCAGAAGAGGGCATTGAGGGCGCCGTCGTCGGCACCGATGGTGCCGTCCATGGAGCCCGATCGGCGATCTGGAAGGGCGATGGCCCAAGCGCACGCCGCATGCAGGCCGTCTTCGAGGCGTCTCCACCTGGCCGGCGGAAGACGGCGCTTCGCAAGACGATGGCCGGTGGCATTGCGATGCTCGAGGGCCGGCCTGGCGAGGCGCGCGCCGAGTTCGCCGAGGCTCAGCGGCTGTGGCGTGAGCTCGATGCGACGTACTGGCTGGGCATGACGGACCTCGACATCGTGGTAACGGGTGCGATGGAATCCGACGAGCGGCGTCGCGCCGCCGAGGAGGCGCGGGAGATCTTCACGCAGCTACGGGCGCAGGCCCTCCTGGATCGGCTCGACGCGGCGTTGGGCTCCCAGGCGCCCACGCCTGACACCACGGAGAGGCGAGCCGAGTCAGCCCGCGAAGGGATCGGCCAGGAGGCCTAGGCTCGGCTCACCCGGCAACCTGCTGGAGCACGCGGCCGTCGGCGGCAACGCGGACCACCGTCGGGACCAGGGCCACGCCGTACTTGCGGGCCAGGTCCGGCCGATCGCGAACGTCGACGCTGACGAAGGGACGCGACCCGGCGGCCAGCTCGGCCTCGACGCTGCGGCACTCCGTGCAGAGCGGGTGGCTGAAGGCGACGATCAGCTCACCGGCCGGCAGCGGGCCGCCCAGGTCCGCCAGCTCGACCCGATCGAACGCCTGGTGGCGTATGCCCCGCAGGCGTGCGCCGATGCGGTACATCTCGCAGCCGGCGCAGAACCCGGTCGCGGCGGCCAGCAGGGCGAGTCCGGCAACAAGCAGGCCGAGACCGTTGCCGACGGCGGCGAAGCCGACGCCATATGCGAGCGTCGCGGACGTCAGGACCACGAATCCGACCTGGTTGGCGAACCTCGGCGGACGCGAGTCCTCGATCGGCCCTTCGCCGAAACGTGGCTGGACGAGCTCGAAGTAGGCGACGCACGGCAGACAGTACTGGCGGCCGAAGCGCAGGCCGATGCCGAGCTGGAGGGCCAGCAGCCCGAGCAGCGGCCACCAGCCGGTGAGAACCGCGACGAGGGAGACAACGCCGACGGTCGCCTGGTTGAAGCGTGGCGCGCGAGCGTCGATGACGTCGAGGTCGCGATACGGGTGAGCCGTTCTGGGTGGAGTGGACATTGATCGGGCTCCGAGCTGGGCAGGCAGGTGGAAGGAGTCTCAGGAACGGGGGTGGCGGGAAGGATGGGCCTACTGGAGGCGGCGAACCGTGACGACGCGCCGATCGAGCGGGGAGCGGAGCTCCTCCCGCCTAGCGACAGCTACAGGTCCAGGTGCTGGTGCAGCGTCCGTTGGTCACGATGCGCGCAGCGTACTGCCGGGCGGTCGTTCCGGCAAGCCCGGCGCTCCCTGGATGCCAAGTGGATTGGCCCTGTGACGGCCGAAACCTCTACCGGGAACCTGCAAACGGCCGTTCCTCCGACGTTCGGCCAGGCAGGTTGGCCGACCGGCGATCCAATCGGTCTTCGTTGGTCACAGGGCCAACTTGCTTGGAACTCGTCGGCGATCCGCGACGACCACTATGGGAAGTCGGGATCCGTTCCGGTGACCTCGATCGACTCGACGACGAACTGCTCGCGGCAGTAGAGCTCCGCCGCGCGAGAATCGAGGGGCACCGGAGGCTCGCCAGGCGAAACCGTGCAGCCGACGGCGGCCGGATCGTCAAAGTGGCCCACCACGCGCAGGATCTGCCCGTGCTCCGGCTGCGGCGGCCCGCTCGGGGCGAACCGCATTTCCAACGGACCTCTCCGCGCGTTCGGGTCCACCGATAGCAGCGCTCCGTTGGTCGGAAACGCCAGCCAGGCCGGCTCAAATGAGCCGACGATGAGCGCATCGCAGCCACCGCACCCGAATGTCCCCTCGAGCGTAATCTGCTCGCGGCCGAAGCAGGCGAGCTGCTCCCACGGCTGCATCGCCTCGACGGTGGTGAGGTTGACCGGTCGCGTCGGACAGCGTGGCTCGAGCAGCTGGATGTACGCCTCCGTCTCGTCGCCGGCCGCAACCCAGCCCACAGCGCTCGTCGTCATGAGCGGGCCGTTGGAGAGCGGCGGCAGTTCGGTAAGCTCGCCGAGCCGGATGACCGGATACCACGCGAACCCGCCCGCACTCACCGGGCCCCAGTCGGAGCGCTGCGCGTAGCCGACGAGCAGCAGCTGCTCGACCGGCAGGTCGTCGACCAGGCTGCTTTCCGTCGATGGCCCCTCGCGCATGCGCAGCCCATCGGTGACGACGCTGACGATGCTGCCCGGCGGGATCAGTCCCTCAGGCGCCGCCACCACCGGCGCCGGGGCGGACGCATCGGGAGCCGCAGAGGCCGATGCCAACGCGGACGGCGCGACCGAGGCCGATGATGATGCCGTGGCCGATGCCGACGCCGATCCGGAGACGCCCGCCGATGGGGATCCGCCGGCAGTCTCCCCATCTCCGTCGCGGAACAGGCTGCCAAGGATGAAGCCGACGATGATGGCCACGATCGAGATGAGCGCGATGGCAAGCACGGGCCGGCCCTTCCGGGGAGTTGTCCGCGCCGCTCGGTACGCGCTCATGTCGCTGGATTATCGGCGTTCGGCGCTGGTCCGCGCGCGACCGCGGCGCATCGGTGCCGCAAGCCCTAATGCAGGCGCGAGCCTCCGTCGGGCTCCTCGTCGCCGCCCTCGCGCAGGAAGCGTTCGATGTCGGCGATCAGCTCGTCACCCGCTGGCTGTCCGGACTCGTCCGCAAGCGCCTCGAGACGCTCGACATGGGCACGGGTCTCATCGTCCGACGCGGCGGCGGCGTCGAGCATGTTGCGCCGCTCGAGCGCGCGCGTCGCGAGCGTGCCGACCGGCAGATCGATGCCCAGGTGATGACCGAGCGCCGTGAGGAGGGCCAGCGACGCCGTCGGGTACGAGGCGTTCACGTAGTGCGGCACCTGCGCGAAGAAGCCGACAGCCGGGATGCCGGCCGCCGCCGCCGCCAGCTCGAGGACCGACAGCGCGGCCGATGGGACGCGAAGCAGGCCATCGGGACCCTGCCGGATCCCATCGGGTAGCAGCCCCGGAGCCGATGCCGTGGCGAGAACCGGCACCGGCCGGGTGTGCGGGACCGCCGCCGGAATGGCGCCGAGGCTCGCCCAGCTCACCACGCCGAGCCGCTTCGCCAGCTCGACGAGGTCGGACGACAGCTCCCGCCATCGGTAGTCGGGCTCCGGCCCGGTCAGGATCAGCAGGTCGCGCTCGCCGACGCGGGAGGCGGTGACGGTCAGCTCGCTCCAGGCCAGGCTCATCGGCTTACCGTCGATGATGTTCAGGATCGGCCGGCGCGCGCGGTAGTCGTAGATCGCGTCGGGGTCGAAGGTGGCGACCCGCGTGCCGCCCTCGGCCAGCTGCGCGGCGGCCGTCGTCCCGGCGCCGCCCGCGTCGACCCAGCCCTCGAGGGCGGCCACGAGCACCGGCACCTCCAGCGGCCGATGTCCCTTCTCGAGCCTATACAACGACATGCGTCAAGGATAGGGCGAAGGACCCGCGACGGCGATCAGGCTCGTGTCCTGCTGGCAATGCCTTGCGCCGCGCGGGACAATCAGGGCATGGCCGCAGAGCCGATGCGCGCGCCTTCCCCCCGGCTCGCCACACCAGACGAGATCCCCGACCTGGCCGGCGTGCTGGCCCGTGCCTTCGCCCACGATCCGTTCTACTCGTATCTCGCCGGTGACGCCCCGGAACGATCGCAGCGGATGCGCGATGGGTGGACGGGGATCCTGCGGTTCGGCTCGGCGCACCTGTCGCACACCTACACGACCGATGATCACGCCGGCGTGGCCCTGTGGCTGCCGCCCGATCGCGGCCCGTCCCTGCTGGACAGCCTGCGCCAGATGCCCGCGCTCGCCCGGCTCGCCGGCTGGAGCCGGCTGCGCACAGTGGGCGATGCGATTGCCGCCCTCGAGAAGCGACGCCACCACCACGCACCGCAACCGCATTTCTACCTCTCGGCGCTGGGGGTCGAGCCCGATCGCCAGGGCACCGGGACGGGGACCGCGCTCCTGCTGCCCGTCCTGCACCGATGCGACCGCGAGGGACTTGTGGCCTACCTCGAAACCGCCGCCGCACGCAACGTGCTGCTCTACGAGCGCCTCGGCTTCGACGTGGTGGAGGAGATCGACCTGCCCAGAACCGACATCCACGGCTGGCTCATGCTGCGGCCGGCCAGTCGGGCGCGTGCACCGAGTGCGTCCGATCCGCCCCGATGCGCCCGATGCCAATCAGGTTGGCCCTGTGACGAACCGAGGCTGACTCATCCGATGTTCGGCCAAGCTGGTTGGCAGAGCGTCGGAGGAAGCCGTCGTTCGAGCTGCAAAACTGCCCGTGGCCGCGGGTTCGGCCGTCGCAGGGCCAACCCAGTTGGCATCGGTCCGGTACAGGAGGTCAGACGAAGGCGATCCCGTTCGCGGAGGGAAGCTGTCCCAGTCTGAGCTCACGCATCAGCGCCCGGTGCGCGAGGGGGAAGGCCGGGCTGATCGTCGGGGCGCCGTCGACGAGAGCGCTGCGGTTGTGACGCGTGTCGGCGAGGACGAGCACCATCCGTGGGATCTGGGCGACGCTCTGCTTGAGGAGGATCGAGCGAATCTGAGCCTGCACGTCGAGGATTCGGGTGACCGCCTCGACACCCACCCGATGCGGCGGACGCACGAGCATGGCGTCGATCGCGCGACGCTCGAGCGCGTCCGGGCTGACGGGTACCTCGGTCCGCCACGTCCACGCATCGCCGATGGAGGCGCGGAAGCGCTCGAGCAGCCGGGCTGGCCCCCGTCGCGCAGCGGCGATCCCGCCGGATACGCGCGGATCGGCAGATCCAGGCCGACGACCGCTCCCATCCGCGCCAGCTGGATGCAGCCAGCGTCCTGGAGCTCGCCCTTCTCGATCGCGCCGATGAGCTGACGAGAGCACCCCAGCGCCGCCCCCATGGCGGCCTGCGAGATCCCGGCGTTGCGTCGCGCGTTCCGCAGGTCGGCGAGCGCATGCTCGACCTGCTGGCGTGCTCGTGGAGCGGCTTCCTCGATCGGGTCGCGGCGGATCGGCATCGGTCAAGGATGGCGGCGGCTGATTACTCGATCGTTATGGGTGGCTTACCGCCAACCCAGTTGGCCCTGTGACGATCGGATCCGGGCTCGTCGGTCGTTCGGCAAGGCCACTTGGCCGAACCGCGAAGGATACCGCCCGTTCAGCCAAATCCGGCGCATCGATACGCAGTTCGTCGGTCGCAAGGCCAATTCACTTGGCATCTGGCGCGCATCAGGGGCGGTGCGGCCAGACCGGATCCATGAGCTCGAGGACCTGACGGGATTCCCAATCCGAGCGGATGGGGCTGAATACGTCGATCACGACTGCGCCCTCCGGGCCGGCGGTCGCGGTGTGAGGCACGTCGCCCCGGATGCGCCAGGTGCCGCCTGGTCCCAGCGCCCGCTCCTCGGAACCCACCCGGAAGGTCATCTGACCGGTGATGACCATGCCGTTCTGCTCGTGCGGGTGTCGGTGCTCCGGGACGACGGCGTCGGGGTCCAGCTCCACGATGGCGAGCGTCACCAGGTCCCCCTCCACCCGTCGCGCGCGAATGCCGTCGAAGACCTGGATGGGCGGGATGTCGGAGAGGTCGGCAAGGTCAGTCATGTCCGGATCGTAGCGGCGGACGCGTCTCCGCGGCGCGCATGCCGCTCGGACCCTGCTCGTAACCGAGCCCGTTACAAGTGGGTGCGGCGACCCTCAGTCGTCGGAGCCGGTGCCGAACTCGAGGCGACGGCCACGCCCGAGCAGCCGCGGCACGAACGGCAGCACCAGTGCGGCGACGGCGGCCAGGAGCAGGATCGCCGAGATCGGCCGCGTGAGGAAGATCGACAGGTCGCCCTGGCTCAGCTGGAGCGCGCGGCGGAACTGGGTCTCGAGCATGGGGCCAAGGATGACGCCCAGGATCATCGGGCCAACCGGGAAGTCGTATCGGCGCATGAAGAATCCGACGCGTGGGACAATACCTAAAGCGCCGCCGGGGCAGCGCGCCGAAGAGGGAGGAGCCGTCATGCGACGCCTGATCGTGATGATCGCGTCATTCCTGCTGGCCGGGTGCTCGGGAACGCTCGTGTCCCAGACGTTCAGCAACGTGGGCACGAGCCTGCCCGTCGAGTCGACCGCATCGGAGGCCGTCGACGCGACCATCACGGTGATCGGCGGGGGCGCGGTCGGCGGACCGGGCGCGAGCATCGACGACGCGCTCGCCAATTCCGGCAGCGAACCCATGCTCGTCAACGGCGTGCTGCTGATGGACCTCGACGGCGTCATCTGGCTGTGCGAATCCGTCGACGAGTCCGCGTCTCCGCCCGAGTGCGGCGAGCCACGCCTGCGTGTGGCGGACTATCCCGAGGGCGGGGCCGAATGGGACCCCAGCAGCGCTGAGATGACGGGGCTCCAGGAGCAGGACGGCGTGCTGTGGCTCGAGGGGAACCAGGTCTTCGGGGTCGTTCGGCCCTAGGTGGCGGCCGGTTTGATGCCAAACCAATTGGCCCTGTGACGGTCCACTTCCCGTCCGCGGCGGGTTGATGCCAACCCGATTGGCCCTGTGACGTGGAAATTGAGGTAGCCCTCGGCTGCTGAGTTGACGAGCAGCAGCAGGGCCACCGGTGTGATCCTCAGCAGTGTTCAGCCACATGAGGAGACGACACCGATGGCCCTTCCCAAGTCTGCACTCAATGACCTGCTCAGCGCTATCCGCGCCGGCGGGGACATCGACGTGCTGCGCCAAGGCATGCAGCTGGTGCTGCAGGAGCTGATCGAGCTGGAGGCCGGCCAGGCCATCGGCGCCGCCCGCTATGAGCGGGCCGATGGCCGCCTGACGCACCGCAACGGCTCCCGCGAGCGTCTGCTGTCGACCAAGGCCGGCGACGTCGAGCTGCGCATCCCCAAGCTGCGTGCCGGCAGCTTCTTCCCGTCCCTGCTTGAGCCGCGACGGCGCATCGACCGTGCCCTGTGGGCGGTCGTCATGGAGGCCTACGTCCACGGCGTCAGCACCCGCAAGGTCGACGACCTGGTCGCCGCGCTGGGCATCGACGCCGGCGTGTCGAAAAGCGAGGTCAGCCGCATCTGCGGCGAGCTCGACAAGCTGGTCGGCCAGTTTCGCCGTCGACGCCTGGAGCACACCGCCTTCCCCTACCTGTTCCTGGACGCCACCTACGTCAAGGCCCACGACGGCGCCAGCGTGGTGTCCAAGGCCATCGTGGTGGCCACCGGCGTCACCGCCCGCGGTGATCGCGAGGTGCTCGGCTGCGCGGTCGGTGACAGCGAGGACGGCGCCTTCTGGACCAGCTTCCTGCGCGACCTGCGCAGCCGTGGCCTGTCCGGGGTGCGGCTGGTGGTGTCCGACGCCCATGAGGGCCTCAAGGGCGCCATCAGCGCCGTGCTGCTCGACACCGCCTGGCAGCGCTGCCGGGTGCACTTCCTGCGCAACGTGCTGAGCCACACGCCCAAGGGCAGCTCCCAGATGGTGGCGGCCGTGATCCGCACCATCTTCGCCGCGCCCGACGCGGCCGGCGTGGCCGAGCAGCTCGACGCGGTGGCCGAGCGCCTGGAGCCGCGCTTCCCGCGCGTCAGCGCCATGCTGCGCCAGGCGGCGCCCGAGCTGACCGCCTTCGCCGCCTTCCCTGCCGCGCACTGGCGCAAGATCTGGAGCACCAACCCGCTGGAACGGGTCAACAAGGAGATCAAGCGCCGCACCGACGTGGTCGGCATCTTCCCCAACGAGGCGGCCATCACGCGCCTGGCCGGGGCGGTGCTGCTCGAGGTCCACGACGAGTGGCAGGTCGCCGAACGGCGCTACCTGTCCAAGGGCTCGATGGCGCGGCTTGCGCTGGCCGGTGATGATGGAGTCCCGCAGCTGGAGGTGGATCGCCAAGAGGCAGCCCTGCTGGCGTCCTGAGCGGACGCCGCATCAACCGTCCTGAGGTTCACGACGGTGCCTCAAATTTCCACCACTCCAAGGGGCACGGCCGGCGGCGAAGTAGTCTGTCTCACGCCAGATCTTGCCATCACGCACAGTTATCAGTGCGACGACGTGCCACGTGTCTCCACCGGGATAAGCGAACCGTTCCGTCACCGAGAATTCGTCAGCTGAGCCGACAAGATGCACGACCGACCAGGCGGGCCAGGACGCCTTCGTGATCCACTCGTCATCCGTACCGGTGATGTGATCGATCGTCGGTCTCAGACGCCCTTCCTGGCGGCCTGGATACCCTTCGACGAGAGCCCTCCGGTTCTCCCGGCCCCGTATCCGCTCGCCCGACTGCGGATAGAGGAGCAGGTAGTCGTCGTGAATCAGAACGTCCTGGGTGTCGAAGTCGTCGACAGACACTGCGTGCATGTAGCGCTCGA
>JACCWY010000078.1 GCA_013697395.1 Chloroflexota bacterium
ATGATGAGCCGCAGGTCGCCGCGATCGAGGGGGAAAGCGCGCGCAAGGAGGTCACGGCCGACGCCCCGCGACTGGACGCCCGGACGCACGAAGAACTCGGTGAGCTCGAACATGCCGTCGCGCTCGATCGAGCGCGCGTAGCCGATCGGCGCACCGTCGGGGCCATCCGCGATCCAGAACTCGGCTGTCGTGCGCGCGATGTGGTCGAAGAAGGGGCGCCAGCGCGGCCACTGGGCCGTGAAGTCGATCGCGTTGCCCTCTGGGATCGAGCCGTTCCGGCGCCCGAGGTCGTTCACCGCATCCACCAGCACCGCGGCGCAGGCCTCGTTGTCGTCGATCGTGCCCGGCCGGATCCGGACCTCCGTGGCATCCGCGCTCATCGGCCGATCGTACCCGACCGCGCGACTGAACCGATCGGGCGCCGCATGCGCCATACCATGCAGAGGCGCCCATCCCGATGGGCGTGCAGAGGAGGTTCGGTGCCAGACGAGATCCTGATCCGGGAGGCGTCGCGCGGTGATCGCGAGGCGTTTGCCTCGCTTGCGGCACCGCGCATCGACCAGTTGTTCGCGACGGCCACCCTGATCCTGCGCGATCGGGGTCGGGCGGAGGACGCGGTGCAGGAGGCTCTCGTTCGGGCCTGGCGGGATCTCCGCTCACTGCGCGATCCAGGGCGGCTGGATGCCTGGCTGCGTCGCCTGCTCGTGAACGCCTGCCGCGACGAGTCGCGGCGTGGCCGCCGTCACGAGTCGAATATCCGCCTGCTGCCGGATCACGATCGTCCCACGACCGATTCCTCGGGCGCGCTGGCCGACCGCGACGCGATCGACCGCGGCCTGGCGCGGCTCTCGACGGACCACCGCGCCGTCATCGTCCATCACTACTTCCTCGGCCTCTCGCTCCCCGAGATCGCCGGTGCGCTCGACATCCCCGTCGGTACGGCGAAATCGCGACTCCATCACGCGCGTCGTGCGCGGCGAGAGGCGATCGGCCTCGACGGCCAGCGATCGGAGGGGCACATCGCATGAACACCCAGGACCGCTTCGACGACCTGCTCGGCGAGCGGCTGCGCTCCGATGCGCCCCGCGAGGCCCCCGGCCGTCTGCTCGACGCAACGATGAGCCGCATCGCGGACACACCGCAGCGCGGCGGCGGCTGGCTGGCTCGTCCGGCCGGCAGGCTGCTCGCCGCGGCGGCCGTCCTGCTGCTGGCCGTGGTGGCCGGCACGCAGCTGGCCGGGCTCGTCGGGCGACCGGTCGGCGACGATCCATCGCCAAGCCCGTCGGTGGCTCCGAGTGCCAGTCCTGCAGCCTCGCCGAGCGCATCGGCGACAGTCCCAAGCGCCTCGGCATCGGCGGAGCCCAGTGCGTCGGCGGTGGCCGACGACGCACTGATGCTGCGCGTCGTGTTCGGCGGAGGTGGGCCGACCTATCCGAGCGATTCCGTGCCGTGGATGACGCTGATGGGCGACGGGACGCTGATCTGGCAGACGGTTCCTCCCGGGACCGGGAGCGCCAGTCTCGTCAGACGAACGCTGACGGAGCAGGGCCTCGCCGACCTGCGAGAGCATATCTTCGGGGCCGGCCTGCTCGACGCAAATGCGACCCACGAGCTCGAGCCGCTGCCGGGTGCGAACCCACCGGGGCGTGGTGTGGGCGTCTATGTTTTCACGGCCGATGACGGTGACGGCCAGGTCGTCGTACGCTCGCTGCAGTGGCTCGGCGACGAGGAGGAATCAACCTACTATCAGCCTGCCCCCGAGCGCGAGGAGCTGGACGCCCTCGCACAGCGGCTGCGTGACCCGGAGTCGCTCCTGGGCGCCGATGTATGGACGGGACCGGCCGAGCCGTACGAGGGCACCGAGTATCAGCTGTTGCTGACGCCCTACCGCGACGTTCCGCCGTACGACACCGCGGACGCATCGGAGATCCCGTGGCCGTTCGACGGGCCACTCGACGAGTTCGGCGAGGTGAGCGGATCGCAACCGCCCGTGACCCGGTGCGGCGGGCTCAGCCGGGACGAGGCTGCGGCAATCATCGACGCGCTCGCCGCCCTGGAGTACGAGCAGATCGGGCTGGACCTCGCGACGGTCGGGTCGCTCGACTGGGCCGAGGGCAACGGAAGGGTCGACCTCACGATCCTGCCGCTCATGCCCGACGGGTATCCGCCCTGCGAGGCCGAGCAGCCGTAGTCACTCCGGCAGCGGATGATGCTCCTTCGCCGCGGCGAGCTCGTCGGCGTCGTAGGCGATCTCGATCTTCGAGGTCGTGATGCGGGTCACGGCATCGGCGGGGACGACCCGCGTCGTTCCGTCAGCGTACGGAGTCACCGCCACGCCATGGAAGATGCCCTCGGTCTCGGTGCCGAGCATGGCCGCCACCCGGCCCAGCTCCTCGCCATCTCGACCGACGACGAGCGTGTCGGCCTCGACGTAGCTCCACGCGACCGGATCGTCCGGGCCGGGCATGTCCAGCTCGGAGGCCTGGGGCTCGCCGGAACCGCCGGTGTTCCCAGCGTGATCCCCTGGCGGCAGCGTGTCCAGGTCGGGATCGGTCCCGCCCTTCATGCCGGGGTCGTCGATGGCTCCGGGATTTCGGTTGAAGTCAGTCATGTCGTCCGCTCCCCGCACGAGTGATGCCACGAGTCAGGAGTCATCCCGGGGCTTCTCGCTCCGGCCGCGGAACGCCTCGTCTCGATGCCGAAGGCGCTCCTCCTCCATGTGCGCCCATCTGCCGGTCTCCTGCCCGATCTCGGCGGCGGCCATGTGCGACTCGATTTCGCCGTGGCCCGGACGGGTGCGCCCGGTCGGCGCATAGACCCACCGGAGGAAGCGAAGCGGCACGGTGAGGATCCGGCGAAGCATCTTATTTCCGATGGTACTCCGAGGGTGCCCGTTCGAGCTCGGACACCATCGCCCTGCCGTGCGACTCAGTCGAACAGCCGCTCGAGGTGCCAGGTGCCGCGGATCTCGTCGAGGAAGATCGTGCACAGCAGCCCGGAGCGGGTGACGACCTTGTAGCAGGCACGGGCCACCGGCTCGCGCCACCAGCCGTCGTCGACGCGCCATCGGTTGCAGATGCCGAGCTCACCGTGATCGGTGCCGTCCATGCGCAGGCGCACGGGCACGCCGAGCTCATCGGTCTCGACCTGGACGAGCGGATGGTTCGCGTAGCGCCGCGTCATTGACCGATGTCCACCAGCCGTGACCGATGCTCGGGCAGCGATGCGGTCGGGCGCTCGGCGGCGGCCCGCCACAGGCGCCCAGGCCCGAACCGATGCCGGATCCGCTCCAGCGACCAGCGCAGCTCCTCCCAGCGGCCGGCGCGCGCCTCGAATGCCGGGAGCTGCCGGCTGGCCGGGTCGCTCAGCCGATCGAACGCGAGCAGGACCGATGCGACCCGTGGATCTGACGGAGGGTCCTCCCATGCGCCATCGGCGGCTGAGAGAAGTCGGGCTCGAGCGGCAGCCTCCACGCGGGAGAGCAGCAGGCGCGCGATCCAGTCGGGCTCGAGCGCGGGCTGCGGAAAGGGCTGCGCCACGCGCAGGGCCGGCGCATCCTCGAGGACCAGCGACAGGACGGCGCGCCCCGGCGCCAGGTGGCGGTCCAGAAGGCAATCGCACAGCTCGGCGGCAAGGCGGCGCAGGGTGAGCCCCATCGCCCCGACTCCCTCGAGGGCGGGCTCGAACGTGGCGCTGCGCTCCACGCGCTCGGGACGGCGCCGCGGGACGATCGGCCTCGGATCGTGGCCACGGGACAGCGCCTGGAGCCGCTCCCCCGCCGCTCCGAACTGGGCGCCGACCGCCGAGCGCGGCAGGTCGGCCAGCTGGCCCATGCGCGTGAGGCCGAAGAGCGTGAACCGCTGGCGCATCGTCGCATCGGCCGGCAGGAGGGCGAGCGGCAGGTCGCGCAGCTCGTCGCCGCGCACGAACGCGTGGAATGCGGCCGGCGCGCCGGGGCGCTCGAAGCGTGCCAGCCGGGCGGCGAGCGTCGCCAGCCATCGATTGTCGCCGATCCCGCAGCGCACGGTGAGCGGTTGGACGCCGCGGGTCAGCATCACGGCCCGTGCCGCGATCCGCCGCTCCGTCCCCCACCTCGGTCCGAGGCCGGTCACGTCGACCAGCGCCACCCCCACGTCGACCGCCTCGACCCGCGGGGAGAGGTCGTCGAGCGCGTCGAGCATCGGGGTGAAGGCGGCGGTATCGGCCTCCGGTGCGCGAAGCTCTGGCCAGATGAGGGCGAGGAGGCGGGTCATGCTCAGCGAGGCGGGCCCTGGCGGATCCGGTCGCGCAGCGGACCGACCTCTGGCCAGGTGGTGGAGCCGTCCCAGCCGTAG
This sequence comes from Chloroflexota bacterium, assembly GCA_013697395.1. Lineage (GTDB taxonomy): Bacteria > Chloroflexota > Limnocylindria > QHBO01 > QHBO01 > JACDBZ01. Next base: position 4,335 of record JACCWY010000078.1, read on the forward strand.
CGCTCCGGGTCGAGGCTCTCGACCCACCACGTTGCGCCCAGGCGGGCGGACTCGGCCGGGTCGTCTTCGCCCGGCGTATGGCCGCCGTCGAAGATCTCGAACGGCAGGCCGGTGTCGGAGTGGCCGGCCCGCAGCTCGGCGACCAGCGCGCCGAACTTCTCCGCCCAACCCTCGGTCGGGTACGGGAAGAGCGCGTTCATCCCGTCCCAGCGCGCCGCCCGGCGGATCGGTCCCTTGTTCGGCCAGTAGCCGGCCACGATGATCGGGATCCGAGGCTGCTGGACCGGTCGCGGCAGGAAGCGCATCGGTGCCAGCCGGTAATGCGTGCCGTCGAAGCGGAACTCCTCGCCGCTCCACAGTCCGGTGATGATGGCGAGCGCCTCGTCGAGCATCTCGGCGCGGACCTTCCGATCCGCCGGCTCGCCGAAGGCAGTGAACTCGACGTCCTCCGGCTCACCGATCCCGACTCCGAGCAGCACCCGCCCGTTCGAGAGGTGGTCGAGCGAGGCGGCCTGGCGCGCGACCACCCACGGACGGCGGCGCGGGAGGGGCGTGACCATCGGGCCGATCGTCATCCGCTCGGTGACGGTCGCGATCGCCGCCAGCAGCACCCAGGGGTCCTGCACCGGCAGCGGCGTGGCGCTGAATCGGATGTGGTCCCACAGGAAGAAGCCGTCCCAGCCGGCCGCCTCCGCGTCGCCTGCCAGCCCAACCATGGTGCGGGGATCGGCCCAGTCGCCGAAGTTCGGGATGCTGATCGCGTATCGCACGTGCTGCTCCTTTAGCCTGCCGTGGGGTGGGCGTATCGGCCACTGAGTGTCCAAGTGTGCTTGGGGCGGGAGCTCCCGTGGAGCGCAAGATCGGCCAATGATTGGTCGATGCGCCCGTGGGATGGGAGCGCACGCATCAGGCGCTCACCACGCGGAGGGCCGGGCGCTCCTCGAGCGGCCGCGGTCGAGCGAGCATCGCCACGAGCGGATCGATGCGGCGACCCTCGCCGAACCACAGGTCGAGCTCAGCGGATGCTCCGACGAGCGCCCAGCGGTGCCGCTCGACGACGGCATGCACCCGCTGGCCGACGAGATCGCGGCCGATTCCCAGCCAGGCGGTCCGGTGCAGCGCCACCCGCACCCCGGCCACGGCGCCGGCCACGGCGCGGCCGGCCGGCGCGAGCACGAGCGCCGAGGTGCTTCCGGAACGTGCAAGCAGCGCGCCGAGCCGATCCAGCGCACGACGATCGGGCGCCGCCCGCTCACCCAGGTCGAGAACGAGAGCATCGATGAGGCCGGAGCGCCCGAGCCACGCCGCCAGCTCGATCGCCTCGGCGGGGTCGTGCGGCCGTGCGACGAGGAGCCATTCGAGGCTCACCCCGAGGCGCGCGGCAACGGCCGGGTCGAGGGTACCGTCGAGATCGAGCCAGGCCGTCAGGCCACCGGCCGCCTGGGCGGCCGCCAGCGAGCCGAGCGCCAGCGTGGTGGCGCCGCTTCCCGCCGGAGCGTCGAGGAGCGCCAATGCGCCTCGTGGCCAGCCGCCGGTGCCAAGCGCGGCATCGAGCGCCGGATGACCGGTGGGGACCGATGGGCGCGCGCGCTCCAGCGTCGGCGCCTCGCTCCCCCGGCGCAGCCCCAGACCGCGTGAGTGGAGCGCCTCGAGGGCGGTGGCCAGGGACGGAGAGACGGGGGCATCGGTCTGCAGCATCGGACCACCGATGATAGAACAAATGTTCTAGTTCGGGAACCCCAAAGTTGCCCTGTTATACTCGCCGACGGCCCGTGGGGATGTAGCTCAGCTGGGAGAGCACCGCGTTCGCATCGCGGGGGTCAGGGGTTCGAGTCCCCTCATCTCCACCACCACGTTCAGGCCGCCGCGACCGCCTTGCCAGGATCCGTGATGCGCGCCGCGATGGCGGCGACCGGCTCGGGCCCGCCGAAGTAGTAGCCCTGCGCGTACGGGCAGCCGAGCTCCACCAGTCGCTCGGCGGTAGCCGCGTCCTCGACGCCTTCGGCGACGACCGTGACCCCCAGCGCCGCGCCGGGCCGCACGACGGCCTCGACCACCGCCGCATCCACGCCACCGCCGAGCATCGCCGCCACGAACGAGATGTCGATCTTCAACCCGTCGATCGGCAGGGATCGAAGATTGCCGAGCGACGAGAAACCGGTCCCGAAATCGTCGAACGAAACCTTGCAACCGGCGGCGCGCAGCATTCGGAGATACCCGAGCCCCTCTTCGCCGACATCGAGGACGAGACTTTCGGTGATCTCGATGTCGAGCACGTCGGGCGCGAGGCCGGCCTCACGGAGCGCTCCGAGAACCTTGTCGACGATGCTGCGATCGCCGAGCTGGCGAGGCGACATGTTCACGCTGAGGCGAAGGTCCGAGGCAGCACCGCCACTCTGCCGCAGGTTGGCCAGATCAAGACATGCGCGCCGAAGCACCCAGGCTCCGAGCGGGAGGATCAGGCCGCTCTCCTCCGCGCTGGGGATGAAGACTGCTGGAGATACGTTGCCGCGCTCCGGATGCGACCAGCGGGCGAGAGCCTCCACGGCGACGATGCGGCCATCCTGAAGGTCGACGATCGGCTGGTAGGCGAGCGTCAGGCGCGCGTGCTCGATCGCCTCGCGCAGGTCGGCCTCGAGCTCGACACGGGCTGCGATTTCCGCCTGCATCGATGGCTCGAACAGTGCGTACGACCCGCGGCCGCTGACCTTTGCCCGGTACATCGCCACGTCGGCGTCGCGCAGGAGGTCGTCGGCCGTGCGATGCCCACCCGACGCGACCACCACGCCGATGCTGCAACGGATGGTGATCTCGCGCTCACCCGGTCGGAACGGCGTGTCGAATGTGGCCGAGATGCGCTCTGCCAGCTCGAGCACCTGCTGCGGCCCGGCGACGTCCTCGACCAGGATGGCAACTCGTCTCCGCCTAACCGGGCGATGGTGTCCTCGGGTCGCATCGCCGCCTTGAGACGCTCGCCGATGGCAATCAGGAGACCGTCTCCTGCGGTGTGCCCGAGGCTGTCGTTGACAGTCTTGAACCGGTTCAGGTCGAGGAACAGCAGTCCGACGAGGCGCGAAGCCTGGGATCGAAGCGTGAGCGCGTGCTCCACTCGATCCTTGAACAGCGCGCGGTTCGCCAGCCCGGTCAGGTCGTCATGGAATGCCTGCATCACGAGGCGCTCTTCGAGCTTGCGACGCGCCGTGACGTCGGTCAGCGTCCCGGACATCCCGCTGAACAGGCCGGCATCGTCGTGGACCGGCCGAGCATGCGCCTCCACCCAGATGTCGCTGCCGTCGCGCCCGACAAGCCGGAACTCGTGGCGGTACTCCTCAACCTGACCCTGGGCAACGGGCTGCGCCAGGTCGCCGCTGAGCTCGCGATCGTCCGGGTGGATGAAGCCCATCACCGACCGACCGATGGAGTCGATCACCGGGTGATCGGTGAGCTCCTCCCACGCGTGATTGAGGAGCGCCAGTCGACCCTCGGCGTCGACGCGAAAGATGACCTCCCGCACACCCTCCACGACCGTGGCCCCGAGCGCCGATGCCATGTCTCCGGTCTAGACGACCAGACCCGCGCCGGCGACGGCGAAGACGAGGACGAGGAGGGCCCCTGCGATGACGAGCCTTCCCAGCTCCCTCGTCTCGTCTGTCGACAGGGCGCCCTGCGCGGGCAACGCGATCTGCGATCGAGCGTCGTCCGTTGGCACGCCACGGGTGGCCGCGTTCGACGAACGGGAGGGCGAGGCAAGGATGACTCTTGTGCGCCACAACTGGCGCGTAGGGAGGTCCAGCGTAAAGGTGGGTGACGAACCTGTCTGTACCCCGGTGGTCCGGGGTGCGCCGTTCGTCGGCTCAGGCGTCCGCCCGGGCGTCCTCCTGTTCGGCCCCGCGCGGCGCGGATGCGCTCTCGAGAGCATCGCTGACCTCGGGCGAGATCAGGTACACGGCATGTACCGCCATGATCTGCTCCATGTCCCCGATCACCTGTTCGTGGAAGTCCGCACGAAAGGCGGCATCGGTCAATGCCAGGCCGGTGAAGTAGAGCGCGCACATCCCGCCGAGCAAGCCGGCCGCGATCAGCAGCTCCACCGACAGCAGCCGGGGCTCGCCGAGCAGCTCGAATCCGATCACAGTCCGAACCGGCTCCCCTACCCACGTCTCCTGGACCGATGCCGGAATGGCGAGCAGCCCGAGCGCGACGAGGAAGAGCAGGACGAGGAGCCCAACGAAAAGCGACTGCACCAGCTGGCTGACGAGCATCAGGAATATAAGGTTCATGCGCTCTTGCCAGGTCAGCCTGCGCGGTGGGGTGCTTGCAGCAGCGGCAACCTCCGACAGCGACTCGGCCGGCGTGCCCGGGAGCTGTTCCGCGATGCTCGGCCAGTCGCGCGTGCTCTCGATGGTCTTGATCTCGTCGCGGGCGCGGGTGACCACGAGCACGGTCGCGACGACCAGCAGCAGCCCGATCACCGCCGCAAGGTCACCACCGCCCAGGGTATGCGAGGCCTGCCACAGCTCCGAGGCGAACAGAAGGAACACGACCAGGATGAGCAGTACGGGGAGGGTGCGGGCCACGAGCGTCGTGATCTGGCCCAGCTGGGCGCGGAGATGCCGCAGTGCCCAACCGGCGATCTCGACAAGCCCGAAGCCGGTGACGACGTAGATGACACCGACGCCGAGCAGAATGTTCGGAGTCACGCCGAGGATGACGCCGGGGGACCCGTGGACGACCGCGGCGACAACCCCCGGAACGAGCCCGATCATCGCGATGTCGAGCGGGTCGAGTCGCACCCCCGAGCGAAACGGCGGACGCCGGCGATACCAGAGGTAGAATCCGAGCGTCGCCGCGGACACCACCAGGGCGATCGTCATGCCGACGAGGTTCTGGGCAAGCGGCGCGTCCGGCCGCTGCGCCCAGATCAGGACGGTCCCCACCACGATCCACGCGCCGATGAACGGCACGGCGCGCGCGTCCATCCGCTGCTCGGTGCTGTAGCCCGCGATGAGCTGCGGCACGCCACGTCCGGCGAACCAGCGCTCGATCAGGCCGCGGCGATCCACGATGGGCGATAGTAGCGCGCGAGCATTCGACCAACAGACGGTTGCGCGCAGCACGTAGGATGGGAGCAAGCCCGCCGGGCCCACCCCCAACCGCACCGGATGAACGAGGGAGATTCCATCCATGCCCCGATCCGTCCTTTCCATCATCGGCCTCGTCGTCCTGGCGCTGGTCGTCACCGCCTGCGGCGACACGCCGCCACCGTCGACGACGCCCGCGAGTGAGAGCGCGGCCGAGAGCCCGGCAGAGGAGAGCCCGGCCGAGACCGCCGCCGAGAGCGTCACGCCGAGCGAAGAGCCATCGACCGGTGAGGGCCGCCTTGCCGATGTCCAGGAGCGTGGCGAGCTTCGGTGCGGCATCAACGGCACGCTGCCCGGATTCAGCGTCCTCGATGCGGATGGCAACACGGTCGGCTTCGACGCTGACTTCTGCCGCGCGATCGCGGCGGCCGTACTGGGCGACTCGGAGGCGGTCGAGTTCCGCGAGTTGACTGCGGACCAGCGCTCAACGGCGCTCCAGACCGGCGAGATCGACGTCCTCATCCGCAACACAACGTGGACGGTGAGCCGCGACACGTCATGGGGCCTCTTCGCCCCGACCACCTTCTATGATGGCCAGGCCATCATGGTGAACTCGACGCAAGTCGATGCGACAAGCATCGAAGAGCTCGACGGCGCCGACGTCTGCGTCCTGACCGGGACCACCACGGAGCAGAACCTCCAGGATGCGGCAACGAACGCGGGCATCGAGCTGAACCCACAGACGTTCCCCGAGGCCCCTGACCTGTACGACGCGTACACGGCGGAGAACAGCATCTGTGACGCCGCGACCAGCGACCGGTCCCAGCTGACAGCCCAGCGCTCGGGTTTTGAGAGTCCCGACGATCACCTGATCCTGGACGACGTGCTGTCCAAGGAGCCGCTGGGCCCGGTCGTGCCACTCGGCGACGACCAGTGGTTCAACGTCGTCAAGTGGGTCGTCTACGCCAGCATCGAGGCCGAAGAGCTCGAGATCACGTCCGAGAACGTCGAGGACACGGCCGCCTCCACTGAGAATCCGGTCGTTCAGCGCTTCCTTGGGGTAACGCCGGAGGGCGAGGAGCCGTTCGAGTCCGGATTGGGTCTCGAACCCGACTGGGTGGTCGCTGTGATCAGCCAGGTCGGCAACTATGCGGAGATCTACGACAGAAATCTCGGGCCGGAAACCCCGATCGCCCTCGAACGAGGTTTGAACAGCCTCTGGACAGACGACGGGCTCCTTTACGCGCCGCCATACCGATAACGGAGCCGGCGTCTCGGGGCGGGAGTG
>JACCWY010000084.1 GCA_013697395.1 Chloroflexota bacterium
ACGACCTGTACCCGGACGCCATCCGCGCGGTCGACAGCCTGACGGCCCGCGGCTACCGGGTCGCGATCACCGCCAACCAGCCGGCGCGGCGCCACGCGGAGCTGGAGGCGCTGGGCATCCGGGTCGATGCCATGGGCATGAGCGACGCGATGGGTGTCGCCAAGCCTGACCGGGCATTCTTCGACCGCACGTTGGAGCTCCTCGGCTCGCCCCATCCGGCATCGGTCGCGTACGTCGGGGATCGCGTCGACAACGACGTGCTGCCGGCGCTCGAGGCCGGCATGCGCGCGGTGTGGCTGCGGCGCGGGCCGTGGGGCCTCCTCCAGCGCCTGCCCGACGGGACGACCCCCGCGCTCATCGTCGACTCGCTCGACGAGCTGACGGAACGCATCGGCGATGCCTGGACCGCCGCGTCATCCGCTGGGACGAGGCCCGAATAGGCGTCACGACCGATGCGCCCGGCCATCGCGCGGCGTAGGGTGGCCGCATGATGCCTTCCCTGCGCCGGTGGTGGGCGAGCGAGCATCGCGCGCTGTTTCTCGACGCGGTGCTCGCGGTGTCCCTCGGGATCGTGTCGATCTTCGTCGCGAGTCGCGTGGCCCAGGCCGAGGGCACGACGGTCCAGGCCGGTGCCATCGCATTGCTGGTGGTGCAATCGGCTGCGCTCACCGTCCGCCGGCGCTGGCCGATGGCCGTCTACAGCGTTGTCGGCTTTGGCACCGTCGCGTACGCATGGCTCGGGTATCCGGAGTCTGTCGGCGGAATTGGCGTCCTGATCGCGATCTATACCGTCGCCGCCCATGTGCCGCTGCGCGAAGCCGTCGTCGCCGCGGGCATCTACGTCGTCGGGATGGCCCTGAGCCTCATCGGCTTCTCGCGCGACAGCGGCCTGGCGCTCGACATCCTGTTTGCCGACTTCCTGATCAACCTTCTCGCCCTGGTCCTGGCATGGACCGTCGGCGTCACCGTCCGCACGCGTCGCGCGTACGTTGCCGCGCTGGAGGCGCGCGCCGAGCTCCTCGAGCGGGAGCGGGAGGACAACGCACGCCTCGCCGTGGCGCTCGAGCGCGGCCGGATCGCCAGGGAGATGCATGACGTCGTCGCCCACAACGTCTCGGTCGTCGTCGTGCAGGCCGCCGCCGCGGAGCTCCTGGTCGACAGCGATCCGGAGCGCGCCCGCCAGGCGATGCGCGACGTCGCGACCACCGGCCGCCAGGCACTGACCGAGATGCGACGCCTCCTCGGCGTACTCCGCGACGGGGATGCATCCGACGACCTCGGGCCGCAGCGGGCGTCGCGGAGCTCCGCGCGCTGGCGGGCACGGTCGAGGATGCCGGCATGCAGGTCGAGCTGTCCGTCCAGGGCGAGGAGCGGCCACTGCCCGCCAGCGCTGCGCTGTCGGTGTACCGCATCGTCCAGGAGGCGCTCACGAACAGCCTGCGCCATGCCGGACCGGCGCGCGCGCGGGTGATCCTGCGATACCTGCCGGATGCGCTCGAGGTCCAGGTGAGTGACAACGGCAGCGGTGGGATGCCGCCGGCCGAGCACGGCGGTCACGGGTTGATCGGCATGCGCGAGCGGGTCGCCCTGTTCGGCGGTGAGCTCACGGCCGGGCCGCGTCCGGAGGGCGGCTATGCCGTCGTCGCCCGCATCCCGACCTCCGGCTCGGGCCTGTGAGCATCGACCTGCTCATCGTCGACGACCAGCCGCTCCTGCATGCCGGCTTCCGAATGATCCTCGAGGCGGAGGCCGACCTTCGGGTGGTGGGCGAGGCCGTCGACGGACGATCGGCGGTCGAGGCGGCGCGGCGGCTCCGCCCCGACGTCGTCCTCATGGACGTCCGGATGCCGGTCATGGACGGGGTCGAGGCGACGCGGCTGCTCGCGGGTCCCGGCGTCGAGGATCCGATTCGTGTCCTCGTTCTCACCACCTTCGATCTGGACGAGTACATCGTCGAGGCGCTGCGCAGCGGCGCCAGCGGGTTCGTGCTCAAGGACGTGCCGCCCGAGCAGCTTGTCGAGGCCGTGCGGATCATCGCCGATGGCGGCGCGCTGCTTGCGCCCAGCGTCACCCGTCGGCTGCTCGATGCCTTCGCGCATCGCCTCCCGCGGGCGGACGCGGCCGCGGCGACCACCGCCGACCTGACGGCGCGCGAGCTCGAGGTCCTCCGCCTCATGGCCGGCGGCAGGAGCAACGCCGAGATCGCCGACGAGCTGGTCGTGAGCGACGCGACGGTGAAGACGCACGTCAGCCGCGTTCTGTCGAAGCTGGACCTGCGCGACCGTGTGCAGGCGGTCGTCTTCGCCTACGAGAGCGGGATCGTCCAGCCCGGAAAGGTCATCCGTCCGCCGGACGGCTGATTCGGCCGGAGGGCTGACGACGGCGGGGCGCGCACCGGTGACGATGGGCGCATCAACTTCACCTAAAGGGGAAACCGATGCGCCTGCTGCGCGAGCTCTCTCGCCGCAAGCTGCGGACGACCCTCACGATCCTGGGCATCACCATCGGGATCTGGGCACTCGTCGTCTTCAGCTCGATGGCCAACAAGATCAACGCCCTCGTGGAGGGCGGAAGCGAGTACTACGCCGACAAGATCCTCGTTACCGACGGTTCCGCGTTCGGCACGGCACCGATGGGCCTCGAATCGGCGGCCACCATTCGCGACCTCGATGGCGTGGCCGCCGTGGACGCGCAGATCCAGCTGCTCTTTGACGAGGAAGCCGGTGTCTCGTTCGGCATCCCGGAGCTGATCATCGGCGCCGTCCCCGGTGCCGATGAGGGCCTCGAGCAGTTCCAGCTTGAGCTGGCGACCGGGCGCATGATCACGCCAGAGGACGACGGCGACGTCGTCGTGCTCGGCTCCACGATCGCCACGGCGCGCGATGTCGCGGCCGGCGGCACGATCGAGATCCGCGGGCGCGACTTCGAGGTGGTCGGCACGCTCCAGCCGACCCTGACCGCGCCCGACACCACCGCCCTCGTTCCGCTCAACGCAGCGCAGGGGATGTTCATCGAGACCCTTCCCCCGCTGATCACCGATTCGGTCGAACCCGAGGAGCTCGTCAACCAGATCGTCGTGTATCCGGATGCCGGCGCTGACGTCGACGAGGTGGCGGCACAGATCGAGGGCGCTGTCGCGAACAGCGCTACCCTGACCGGCGCCGAGTTCGATGAGCAGGTCGGTGCCTCGACGGCCATCTTCAACGCGATCATCATCGGGGTTGCCGTCATCAGGCTCGTCGTCGGTGGGCTGTCGGTCATCAACACGATGGCCATGAGCGTCGCCGGGCGCACCCGGGAGATCGGCATCAGGCGCGCCATCGGCGGCTCACGTGGCCGGATCATCCGGGCGCTCGTAGCCGAGGCAGGCCTCATCGGGCTCATCGGCGGGCTCATCGGCCTCGGCCTGGGGGCGCTGGTCGTCGTGCTGGCCAACGAGGCCGGACGCGCCGGCGGCACCGTGCTCTTCGACCTCACCTCAGAGACGGCGCTGTTCGCCGTCGGCTTCTCCACCATCCTCGGCATGCTCGCCGGAGTGATCCCAGCCTGGAGCGCTGCCCGGCTCGACCCGGTCGCCGCGCTGCGCTACGAGTAGGAGCGAAACGACATGGCACTTCTTGAAGGCCGCAACCTGCGGAAGACCTACCGCCTCGGACGGCGGAACACGGTGGAGGCGCTCCGCGGCGTCGACATCACCATCGAGGCCGGTGAGATGGTCGCGATCATGGGACCCTCGGGTTCCGGCAAGAGCACCCT
>JACCWY010000103.1 GCA_013697395.1 Chloroflexota bacterium
GGCGAGCACCCACCCACGGTCGTGGCCGCTGACGTGCGCGATGAGGAGCTCCGCGTCGAGGCGTGCCGTCGGCGAGTCGGCGGCCCGGAGGCGCCGCGTGCCTTCGGCCAGCGCCGTGCCGACGTCAGTCGGTTCCATCGGTCCCGAGCTCACCCAGCCGCCGGGCCTGGTCGGCCTCCATCAGTGGCTCGACGACGCGATCGAGGTCGCCCTCGAGCAGCCCGGGCAGATTGTGGACGGTCAGGCCAATCCGGTGGTCGGTGACCCGATCGTCGGGGAAGTTGTACGTGCGGATCTTCTCGCTGCGCTCGCCGGAGCCGACCTGCGAGCGGCGCTCGTCGCCGCGCTCGGCGGCCTGGCGCGCCTGTTCGGCCTCCAGGAGCCGGGCCCGCAGCACCGAGAGCGCCTTGGCGCGGTTCTTGTGCTGGCTCTTCTCGTCCTGGATGGCCACCACCAGCCCGGTCGGCAGGTGGGTGATCCGCACAGCGGAATCGGTCGTGTTGACGCTCTGGCCGCCCGGACCGCTCGACCGATACACGTCGACGCGCAGGTCCTTCTCGTCGATCTGGATCTCGACCTCGTCCGCCTCCGGCAGGACGGATACGGTTGCCGTGGACGTGTGCAACCGGCCGGACGCCTCGGTCACGGGCACGCGCTGCACCCGGTGGACGCCCGATTCGAACTTCAGCCGCGAGTACACGCCGCTGCCGCGCAGTTCGGCGATGATCTCCTTGAACCCGCCCGAGCCCGACTCCGACGTCGAGAGGATCTCGACCTTCCATCGCCGCCGCTCGGCATAGCGGGCGTACATGCGGTACAGGTCGGCGGCGAACAGCGACGCCTCGTCGCCACCGGCACCGGCGCGCACCTCCACGATGACGTCGCGGTCGTCGTTCGGGTCGCGCGGCACGAGTTGGACGCGAAGGGCCGCCTCGAGCCCCGCCTCGCGTGACGAGAGCCGGGTGATCTCCTCGCGGGCCATCGTCCGCATCTCCTCGTCGGGATCGTCGGCCATCGCACGCGTGCGTTCGAGCTCCTCGCGCACGCCGCGCCACTCGCGCAGGGCGGCAACGATCGGCTCCAGGCGAGCGAGCTCACGCCCCAGATCGGCGATGGCCGCGTGGTCGGACGAGCGCTCCGGCGACGCCATCTCGCGGCCGATCTCCTCGTACCGGGCCTCCAGCTCGGCGAGCCGGTCGATCATGCCCGTGCCGCGGCTGCGGCCTCACGATCGGATGCGAGGCAGGACTCGAGCGAGGCGATGCTGACCTCGAGCATCGAGCGGTCCGGCGGCCGGGTGGTGAGCGACTGCAGCCAAAGTCCCGGCGCGTACAGCGCTCGCACCAGCCCGTTGCCGTAATGCCGTGCGCCGAAGCGCACGAGCTCGTACGCGAATGCAGCGATGACCGGCACCAGCACGATCCGTGACAGGAAGAGCAGGGGAAGCGGTACGCCCGCTCGCGGGACGAGGCTGAAGAAGAAGATGCTGATCACGACCACGATCAGGATGAACGTCGTCCCGCAGCGCGTGTGCGCCGTCCCGAACGCGTCGACCTCCTCGGGCGTGAGGGGCTTATCGGCCTCGTAGGCGCTGATCGCCTTGTGCTCCGCGCCGTGGTAGGCGAAGACGCGCCTGATGTCGCTCATGAGGCCGATGGCCGCGATGTAGCCGATGAAGATGACGAGCCGGATCAGACCCTCGACAGCATTCGCGGCGAAGTCGTTGTTCGTCGCATCCTCGGCGAAGGTGGACAGGAACAGCGGCAGCAGGAAGAAGAGCCCGATCGCGAAGCCGATGCTGAAGACCATCGTCAGCGCGATCGTGCCCCTGCCGAGCTCGACGTCCTCGCCCTCGGCGGCGATCGAGGCCGACCGCATGAGCATGCGGGTGCCGATGACGAGCGTCTCGTACAAGAGGAAGACCCCGCGCAGGAACGGGATCTTGATGAGCCTGCGGTCGGCCGACAGCGCAGCCGGAAGCGGCTCCGACATCGTCTGGATCTCCCCGGACGGCGGGCGGACGCTCATGGCCACCGTCGTGCGGCCGCGCATCATCACGCCCTCGATGAGGGCCTGGCCGCCGTAGAAGAAGTCGGGCATTCGAAAGCGGCGCTTGCCGTTCGCGTCGGTGACGGCGCCGATGACCAGCGGACCTGCCGCGATCAGCAGCTCCGGGATGAGGAAGAAGAGGTGCGGCGCAAGCTGCGCCGGCCACCGGTTCGGTCGCCGGCGCATGCGCTTCAGATCATCGAAGCGAGCGCTCGAGGCGCTTCTGGAAGCGCTCGACCTGGCCCGCCGTGTCGACGATGTTCTGCGTGCCGGTGAAGAAGGGGTGGCACTTGTTGCACACCTCGACCTGGATCGACTCGGCGGTCGACCCGACGACGAAGGTGTTGCCACACCCGACGCAGCGAACCTGCGCCTGGTGGAATGTTGGATGGATCTCGGCCTTCATGGCGTTTCGTGGTGCTCCGTGCGCGTCAGGCGGGCTGGTACTCGCCTGCCTCGATGCTGACGCGCTTCCTGTTACGGGTTGCGTGGGTGAATCGGACCTTGCCATCGGCGGTTGCGAAGAGCGTGTAGTCGCGTCCCATCCCGACGTTGGCGCCGGGATGGAAGGTGCTGCCGCGCTGGCGGACGATGATCGTCCCGGAGAGGACGAACTGCCCGTCTCCGCGCTTGACCCCGAGGCGTTGTCCTGCGCTGTCTCGCCCGTTCCTGCTGGACGAGCCGGCCTTCTTGTGTGCCATCGGTTACTCCTCGGCCGTGGGCTTGCTGGCCCTGCTGGTAGTCCTGCGGCGCGGGGTGGCCGGCTTCGCCGGCGCATCGGCCTCGGGCTCGGCCTGGGCCTTCGGCCTGGCGGCCTTCCGCGCTCGGGCCGGCTTGGCGGGCGTCTCCGCGCTCGCCGTATCCGCGTCCGCCGCCGGGGCTGCCTCGGCCGTGCTCGCCTTCGTCGCCCTGGCGGACCGCTTCGTGCCGGTGTTGATCTCGTCGATCCGCACGCGGGTGAGGTGCTGCCGATGGCCGCGGGTCCGGCGGTACTTCACCTTCTGCTTGAACTTGAAGATGATCAGCTTGGGACCGAGCTCCTCCGCGAGCACCGTGCCGCTGACGCTGGCGCCGTCCACTGTGGGCGAGCCAACGGTCACGGCCTCACCGTCGCCGACGAGCAGCACGCGATCGAAGGTGATCGACGCGCCGGGCGCCTCCGACAGCCGCTCGATGATGAGCTCGCTGCCGGCCTCGACGCGGTATTGCTTTCCACCGGTCGTGACGACGGCGTACATGCGCGCTCTCCTGGGCCCGCTGGATGCGGTCGCGCCGTCTGTCCGGCGCACACCAAAGCGGGCCGAGTGCTCAGCCCGCGGGAACAGAAAGTCTACCGGGCGATCGGGGGAGTGTCAACGAACAGGAGTCGCGTGCGGATCGCCCGTCGCACCCGCAGCGGCAGGTCGAGCGCCGCAACGATGTCCTCCGGCCGCCCCGCCCCGCTGGCATCGAGCTGGAGCACCGCCCGCAGCCTGGCCGTGTGCAGCTTCTCGTCCACGTCGAGCACCTCGACGTCCTCGATCAACGGGCGCAGGTCACGGTCGCCGGCATCGCTGCGCCGCTCGCTCTCGCCGCGCCGTCGCTTGCCCGCCAGCTCCTTCGCCGCCAGGAGCCGCACGACCGCGCCACGCAGCGCATCCGAGGTGAGCGACTCGTCGCCGCTGACCTCCACCTCGTACTCGGCTCCGCGCAGCTGGGAGGCGGCGGACGGGAAGCCGTGCCAGACCTCCTTCGCGTCGCGGAGCTTGATGCCATCCGGAAAGAGCGCGCCCGCCGCCTCGATGCGGTCGATCGGCACCAGTTCGTCGAAGTAGGCCTCGATGACCTCACCCCGCAGCTCGATGCCGACCGGCAGGTTGGCGGCGAGCTTGATCCGGGGGCGCGGCTTGAGTGCGTGGGTGTAGGAGAGGGGAAGGCTCGCCTCGCGGAATGCGCGCTCGAGCTCGTTCACGAGCTCGGCCTGGCGCAGGCGCAGCGCGGGCTCGGCGCGGCTCAGGAGCAGCTGCCAGCGCTGGCGAGGCGGGCCGTCGGTGGTTCTGTTCGTCATGGGCTGAGGATCGTACCGTCGATTCCGCCCGACGGCCAGAGGCGGCGCTACGATGCACGCCATGGCCGAGCTGCTCGCCACGATGCGCCGTCATCGGCAGGCGATCTTCGCCCTGGCAATGATCGTGATCGTGGTGGGGCTGCTGTGGACGGCCCGGGGCGCATTGCCGGCGTTCTTCATCGGCCTGGCGCTCGCCTTCGTACTCGATCCGGTGGTGACCCTCCTGGCACGCCAGGGAGCGCCTCGCTGGGCGGGCGTGATCGTCGCCTACGTGGTCGTGGTGGTGGTGGTCTGGGCGCTCATCGCATTCGCGTTGCCGCCGATCAGCCGGCAGGCCCGCGAGTTCATCGAGCAGCTCCCCCAGCTGGGCGCCGCCGTGGGCGACCTCGAGCGCGGCGTCCAGGACTGGTACGAAGGGCTGCCGCTTCCGACCGACCTGCGCGACACCGTGGATGCGCAGCTCGCATCGAGCGGGCAGGCCATCGGCGAGCTCGTCCGCGGTCTGCTGGCACCCACGCTCAACGCCATCGTGCGCGCCGCGACCTTCGTGCTCGGGCTCGTGGTCGTGCCCGTGTGGCTCTTCTTCGTCCTCAAGGACCGCGAGCGCTTTTCGCGGGCCGTCGCCGCCGCCATGCCGCCATCGTGGCGACCCGACGCCGAGAACCTGCTCACCCTCCTCGGCCGGGTCGGGGGCCGATGGGTCCGCGGCCAGCTCCTCCTCGGTGCATCGATCTTCCTTGCCACCGTCATCGGGCTGACGCTGCTGACGTTCATCGGGTTCACCGAGTTCGGGCAGTTCACCCTGATCCTCGCGCTCATCGCCGGCGTGCTCGAGTGGTTCCCGATCATCGGGCCCATCATCGCCGCCGTGCCCGCCATCCTGATCGGCCTGTCGATCGGGTTCCCGGCGGCCGTGGCCGCGGCCATCCTCTACACGGCGATCCAGCAGCTCGAGAACAACATCCTCGTGCCCAAGGTCATGGGCGACGCGATCGAGCTTCATCCGGCCGTCATGATCCTGGCGCTGGTCGTGGGAGGCGCCCTGTTCGGCATCGGCGGGGCCATCCTGGCCGCTCCGGTCGTTCGCCGCCGGGCGCGACCTGTACCGATACGGCTTCCACCGGTTCGGCGGTCAGCCTCCAGTCACCGCCCTCGAGCTGGCGCTCCACGGCGCGCGCGCGGCGGCCCTCCCGGACGAGCGGCCCCCGGCCGAGCCGCCGGGCTCCTCCCCGCAGCCCACCCCCGCCTGACTCGGGTTGCGCGCTCCGCGAGTCAGAGCGTCGGCTTGTGCGCGCGCATGCGGATCGATTGGAGGATGCCCATCCCGAACAGGAGGCTGATCAGGCTCGAGCCACCGTAGGTCACGAACGGGAGCGGGATGCCGGTGACCGGCATGATCCCGATCACCATTCCGACGTTCACCATGACCTGGATCAGGAGCATGCTGGCGAGCCCGACGGCGATCATCATCCCGAACGCGTCGCGCGCCTGCCAGCCCACCAGCAGGATGCGCCAGAGCAGGAGGCCGAACAGGGCCAGGAGCACGACGCCGCCCACGAAGCCGAGATCCTCCGCCACCACGGTGAAGATGAAGTCGGTCGACTGGACAGGGATGTAGCCGCGCTGGCCCTCGCCGCCGACGGTGAGGCCTCGACCGAGCCACCCACCCGAGCCGACGGCATCGAGGGCCTGGACGAGCTGGAAGCAGGCGCCCTGCGGATCGGCGAACGGGTCGAGGAAGCAGAAGAGACGCTGGCGCTGGTAGTCCTGCAGCATGCTGACCGCGACTGGCAGTGCACCGATGACGCCGCCGGCGAGCAGCCCCATCCATCCGAGGCTGGCGCCGCTCATGAAGAGCATGCCGACCAGGATGCCGACGAACACGAGCGCGGTGCCGAGGTCCGGCTGCCGGAACACGAGGAGCGTGGGGACGGCCATCAATGCCCCGCCCACGAGGATCGTGCTCAGCCGCCCGATGCGATCGCGCCGCCCGGCCAGGTAGGCGGCCAGGACGGTGATCATCAGCACCTTGCTGACCTCGCTGAACTGGAAGTCGATCCCGGCGACGGTGACCGACATCTGCGCGCCGAACAGGTTCGTGCCGATCAGCATCGTCAGGACCAGCAGGCCGAGCACGACCAGGTAGATCGGCGCAGCCAGGGTGCGCAGCCAATGGTAGTCCACGCTCGCCACCACGAAAAACAGGATGAGGCCGATCGCTGCCCACATCATCGTCTTCACGGTCTGGGTCATCCCGCCGCCGGCGCTCGCGTCGTTGTAGCCGGCCGAATAGCCCATGGCGACCCCGAAGCCGATGAGCAGCAGCACGTAGAGGAGGAGCTGCAGGTCGAAATGGCGCCAGTCCCGCGCCTTGAATGACTCAACAAACGTTGCAGTTGCGACGCCCACGTCAGTTCGCCGTCACGAGGCTGAAGTCGTTCGGATCGAGGCGCAGATCCTGGTCGAGGTCGTAGTAGAGCTGGAGGAAGTACTTGACGACTTCCGCCGACACGTTGCCGGGGACGACGGCGGAGTAGTTGAAGGTGACGATGGCGAGCTCGGCATCGGTCGCGCCGGCGGCGCTCGGCAGGTACGCCACGAACCACGAGTGGAAGGGCAGCGTCCCGCCGGGGTTGAGCTCGCCGAACTCGGCGGTGCCTGTCTTCCCCGACAGCGCCCCCGGCAGGTCGAGCTCGCTGATGTTGTAGGCGTGACCCGACGTGATCACCTCGCGCGCCCCGATGCGCATCGTCTCGAGGGTGCCGGGGTCCGCCGGGATGGCGTGGATCACCTCCGGCTCGTACTCGCGGATCAGCTCGCCAGTCGCGTCCGTCTCGCCGCGCACGATCATCGGC
>JACCWY010000122.1 GCA_013697395.1 Chloroflexota bacterium
CCCTGGATGAGGAGACGGGCACCGTAGGCCCGGTACAGGTCAACGGCCTCATCGATCGTCAGCGTGCCCGCCCGATCGATCACTCGATGGACGAGGGTGTTGGCCGGTCCGTAGTCGCCCACATTTCCCCCTTGCCCGAAGCCCACGGGCGTGGCGGCGCGCGGTGGTCGCAGCATACACCCGTGGCCGAACAGCCACCGATGCCAGAGTTCCGTCCATGGCATCGAAAAGGCTCACAGAGGTTTGGCGCGGAGGCCAAGCCACCGGCAGGCGTCTGATGGGCGTCGTGTGCGGCCCCGCGACTTCGACCCGAAGATGCAGAGTTCACAGGCATGATGCGCCTGGCCAGGGCCGCGTTCCCGACGCGGATGGTCCCTGCGCGTACTGCTTCCCGGTCCTCGGCGCAGACTCAGGGCGGCACGGAGACCCGCGAGTGAACCTCCACGGCACGCAGCAGCTCATAGGTTGCGCTGTCGCCGTGCGCGCGTGCCAGCGCACGGACAAGGTCATGCCATGCGCCTTCCCCCGGCTCTTGGAGGTACCGTCGGGCCCGGGTGTGAATCGCGGTCATCGCTTCGACGAGCAGCGCGGCACGCGCTTTCTCGAGCTGGTCGGCGGACACGAGGTAATCCGGTTCGAGCATCGTCCATCAGCGTGGCGGGGTGGCGAGTGTGGATAAGTTGGTGCGTCTTGTCAACACCTTGGGACTACCGGTCCAAGTGACCAGGTCGTGGGACGGGGCTCGGGACCCGCGAAGTCTGGCCAGTCATCGACACGGGCGGCCAGTGCGGATGCCTGAGGC
This sequence comes from Chloroflexota bacterium, assembly GCA_013697395.1. Lineage (GTDB taxonomy): Bacteria > Chloroflexota > Limnocylindria > QHBO01 > QHBO01 > JACDBZ01. Next base: position 803 of record JACCWY010000122.1, read on the forward strand.
CGACTACCTTGTGGCGGATGGAGGTAGTCGGCTTGTTGCTGTGCTGACCCTCCAGCGATGGCACGGGCGCTGCAACCCGATGCTCGCATGTATCGGCGCGGGTGGACGACCTCACACCATCCTTGGATCGGGACAAAGACAGGGCCGTCTGGCACCGCGCGGCAAAGCGGGGTCGAGCGCCTTGTGTGTCAGCCGTGTGCGGCTAGGAGACGGATGCTGGCAAGGCCGCATGTGGCCACAGAAAGCTTGGGAGGTTGGCCCGCCCGAGGATGACCGCTGCCCCAGCTGCGTGGCCACGGACAACCGAACGGGCCGCGCGCACCGGGCCGCAGTCGACCATACGACGCAGCGGCAGCCCTAACCGCGGGACCGTACCGCAGGGATGAAGTTGGGCGAGCCATGAAAGTTGGGTACCGCCACGGCCCGCCCATTCCGCCCTTCCGCGGAAGCCCGTGAGATTCTTGTCCCAGCGGTCGCCCGCCTCGGTGGACACGTCGATGCGGAACGCGTCGCCGAGGAACAAGCTCGCGGACCCTGAAGTTGCCCAAGATTGCGGTCCCGCCGGAGAGGGCCGTGGTGGTTACCACGGGAAGTCCCAGGAAGCTCCGAGCTCCGGTGTGTATACCAGACTGAACCATCAGAGCAAGGAAATAGGTATGAAATTCGGGCTCCAGATCAACCAGTTCACGTGGCCTGGCGGGCCCAAAATGATCTCACAACACCTTGCCAACGTCGCCCGCACTGCCGACGACGCCGGCTTCGACTCGATCTGGGTCATGGACCACTTCTTCCAGATCCGCGGGCTCGGCCCACCCGAGGCGCCGATGTTGGAGGGCATGACGGCGCTCGGTTACATCGCCGCCAATACGGAGCGTGCGCGCGTCGGCCTCATGGTGGGCGGCGTCCACTACCGTCCACCTGGGCTGTGGATCAAGGCCACCACGACGCTCGACGTGCTGAGCGGTGGCCGCGCCTGGTTCGGGATCGGCGCCGCATGGAACGTGCACGAGTCGAAGGGGCTGGGCTTCGTGTTCCCGCCGCTCAAGGAGCGATTCGAGTGGCTGGAGGACACATTGCGCATGGCGCACGCGATGTGGTCCGGCGGCAGTGGAACGGGCGAGGCGCTCGAGGGGACGCATCTCACTGCGACGCACCTCGTCAACTCGCCGCAGTCGCTGAGCAAGCCGCGGGTGCCGATCCTGGTGGGCGGCGGAGGAGAGCGCAAGACGCTGCGCCTGGTCGCGCAATATGCCGACGCCTGCAACATCTTCGGCCGCTCGCCCGAGTTCGTGCGCGCCAAGCTCGCGATCCTGCGCGAGCACTGCGAGCGGATCGGCCGTCCCTACGACGAGATCGAGCGCACGGTGCTGACGGGCATCGATCTCGAGCACGACTCGCCCGATGCGACTGTCGAGCGCTTTGGCGTCCTGGGCGAGGCGGGGGCGCAGCACCTGATCTTCAGTGTCAGCGGGGTCGCCGATACGTCGAAGCTGGAGCTCATCGGTGCCGAGGTCCTGCCGCAGCTGCGCTGAGTTCGCCCGGGTTGGACAGGGAGCAGGCATCGGCCAGGAAGGCTCGAATGTGCTCGCTCGCTGGCCACTCCCTGCGGCCCAGGCAAGAGCTCGGCGACCGAGAGGCCTCGCGGTCGCCGTTACGTGGTGGGCATGCAAATCCTTGAGGTTCACTCCGAGTCGTGGCGCCCGAACCGAGCCGTCGCCTCCGCGGTCCACCATCTGCCCGCCTCGATCGCGAGGCGGCCGGCACGGACCATCGGGTCGCCATTTGCCAGCTCGAGCGCCTCGGCGAGCGGAACCGAGTAGATCGAGATCCCGCGCAGCCGCTCATCGGTCTGCTCGGCCAGCGGTCCGTTGGCGACGAGCACGCCGCGTCGCTGCAGGTCGCGCAGGTAGGTGAGGTGCTCGGCCTGCAGCCCATCGAGCTCCGCATCACCTAGGTCCGGCGCGCCGGCAGGGCGAACGAGGAACACGATCGCATGCTCGTCGAATTGCTCCGGGATCAGCCCGCCGCCGTGCGGGAAGCTCACCGTGCGGCTGCCGTGCCCGGCGCGACCGTTCGCCGCCCGACAAGATGCTCCGAGCCGCGCAGCCAGCGCAGCGGGACGAGCGCAATCAGCAGGAGCGCGGCCGAAGCGAGCAGCAGGCCGTCGACGCCAAGCCACTCGGCGGCCCCACCGCCGATGAGCGAGCCGGTCACCTGACCGACCGCGAGGAAGACCGAGTACAGGCCCATGATCACGCCTCGGTCAGCGGGATGCTCCTCGCTGATGTCGGCCAGCATGCCGAGCGCGGCCGGGGTCGCCCCGGCGAGGACGAAGAGGCCGCCAACGGCCACGACCCCCAGGCCGATCCGAACGATCGACGTCCACGTCTCGGCGTGGTTGAGGCCGAAAACTGCAGCCACCATCGCGAGGCCGCCGGCGGCGCCGATCGCCATGATCGTCGTGCGCCGGTAGCGTCTGAACCGGTTCCCCCAGTAGAAGAGGCCGGCGAAGAAGACGACCAATGCCAGCCCGAGCCCGACGCTCACCTGCCCGGGTGCGAAGCCGCCCATCAGCAGCTGGTCCTCGAACCCGGGCCGTGGCTCGGCGACGAGCTGGAAGATCGACTGGCTGGTCCACGCCCCGATGAAGCCGTTGATCGCGATCCACGTCGGCGCCAGCAGCCAGACCGAAGGGCTGGCCAGCACGCGCCGATACCGGCCCAGGTCGAAGCCGTGGGCCACGCCGGTGACGCCGCCCGCACCGAGCTCCTGGGTCTCGCGATGCGCGTCCGCGGCGGAGCCGGGTCGCCCCTCGGTCACGCCGTACCGGTAGATCAAGAAGCTGACGCCGTACAGGATCGCATTGAGGTAGAACGCGTTGCGGTCGAGGAGGGTCCAGAGTCCACCGGCGGCCACCAGCCCCAGGCCCAGGCCGCCAAGGGTCGCGGCCTCGAAGCGTGCCACGGTCCGGCCGCGCAATGCCTCATCGTGCGAGGTGGCGAGCGCGATGTAGCCCAGGATCGAGGGGATGCTGGCCGCCGCCGCAGCACCCTCCAGCCAGCGCGTCGTCCCGAGCAGGAAGAGGTCTGTGGTGAGTGCCGTCATCACGACGGCCACCGCCCCGACGACCGGACCGAACTGCATGACGCGGCGCGACCCCAGGCGGTCGGACAGCATGCCGAAAATGGGTGACAGGACGAGCTCCGCGAGGTAGAAGGCGGCGGTCAGGAGGCCGACCTGGAAGGCTGTCACCTCGGCCGCGCCGAACGCGTCGAGGTCCGCGAGGTAGTAGACGAGCAACGCCCCGGTCAGGCCCGTGCTGAAGCGGAGCGTGAAGGTGCCGACGAGGACGGCGTTCAGGGAGCGGCGCATGTGCGGGCGAAGTATGCCGAGCATCCGCAGATCGCGTCAGCGGCAGCCGCTCAGCGTGTCGATCGAGGTCTCGACCCCCACTGCCTCGGCGATCGAGCGTGCATCGATACCGAGGCTTACAGCACCCGGAGGTTGCCCGGTCCGACACGGACCAAGCGCGCTCAGGGTGTCGTGATCAGGCGGGTGTGGGTCCGCCGTTGCCGAGGCTTGAAAGGTTGAAGGCCTCTTCGAGCGCCTCGAGCGGACGGAAGCCGACGGCCGCCTTGGGGGCCTCGCCCGGCGCGAACATGGCGACGGTCGGGATGCTCATGATCCCGTAGCGCATCGCGGTCTGCGGGTTGGCGTCCACGTCGAGCTTGCGCACCTCGACGGTGCCAGCGTACTTGGCGGCGAGCTTCTCGATCTCCGGGGCGACCATGCGGCAGGGACCGCACCACTCGGCCCAGAAATCGACGATCACCGGCTTGGTGCTCTGGAGCACATCGGTCTCGAACGTGGCGTCGGTGACCTCGGGGACATTGGATGACAATTGGGATTCCTTTCGTCGGTCCGGCGTCAGCCGGCAACCTGTTGCAGCAAGCGGTAGGCGTCGAGGACGCGATCGTCCACGAGCTGATAGAAGACGGTGCTCCCATCGCGGCGGCTGGCGACGAGGCCGGCAGAACGCAGCACCGTCAGGTGCTGGCTCATGTTCGGCACCTGGCAGCCGACATCGCGCGATAGGTCGCTGACACTCCGCTCACCGCGGGCCAGCTGCTCGAGCACGCACAGCCGCTTGGGATCCGCCAGGGCGCGAGCGATGCCCGCGGCATGCGCGCGCCGTGCATCGTCGGTTCGAAGCGCTTCCATCGCCATCAGTCTCTCAGAACTTGCGCAATCACGCAAGTCACCGCGGATGCCCAGGCAGGTGCCGTCACCTCGTGACCGGTCCCGATCGGTGTCGCCAATGCGACACGCGAGTTGTCACGAAGCATGCTCATGCTTCGCGGCATGAACATTCTTCTCGACTGCGCGTGGTGCGGCGACGAGGTCGTCTTCTCGGTCGACGAGACCGACGACGAGCTCGTGTGCAGCGCGTGCAACACCCACATGGCCTTCGCGCCGGACCCGTCCACCACCTTCTCGCTGCTGTACGAGGGGGCTCAGGCGGCCTGACCCGCTCTGCCCGGTGCGGACGGGCCGGATGTGTGGCACGCTCCGGCGCATGTCACCGGCTCGTTCCTGCAGGCGGCGGCGGCGCATCGGACCGACGCTCCTCGCCGCCGGGCTGCTGGTCGGGATCGGAGCGATCGCTGCCATCGCCCTCAGCCGGGTAGAGATGGTCCCTCTCCTCGGGGGCCGCATCCCGGCGGTCGCATACGACGCGTACCGGACTGCGGCCGCTGCGGCGCCGAGCGTGCGGGAATCGTGCGCGGTCGACTGGACGGTCCTGGCGGGCATCGCCCAGGTCGAGTCGCGCCATGGCCGGATCGACGACGAGCACGATGTTGCCCCTGACGGGGACGTGGAGCCCCCCATCCGCGGCCGCCCCCTGGACGGGACGCGCGGGACGCAGACCATCGCCGACACCGATGGCGGCGAGCTGGACGGCGACCCCGAGTGGGATCGGGCCATGGGGCCGCTCCAGTTCATCCCCACCACCTGGAGCGAGCTCGGGCGCGATGGCAACGCCGACGGCACGGCGGACCCGGACAACCTGTACGACGCGGCGCTCACCGCGGTTGCCCACCTCTGCCTCCGCGAGCCGGGCGACTACGGCGACCGCGGCCAGCTGCGGCGAGCGCTGATCGCCTACAACGCCTCGGGCAGGTATGCGGACGACGTCCTCGACTGGATCGATCGCTACCGGGCGGGGACGCCCGAGGAGATCATCGAGGGGCCGGGCGACGAGGCCTGAGTCTCAGGCGCCCGGCGTCTGGCTGACGTTCAGGCGCCAGTAGTACGTGCCGCTGCCGGCGTCGTCGGCGAAGGTGACGTCGGCGATGACCGTCCACTCGCCATCCCGGACCGGAATGCATGCCACGTCGGTCGGCTCGTTGCCCTCGCTCTTGCTCCAGCGGACCCGATCGGATTCGTAGTCGCCGCCGCGGAAGAGGCCGTCCGGAACGGCGTCGACGGTCCAGGCCTCGATCCTCACCCCGTCGCTCATCCGCATCGAGACCTCGGCCTGGCCCTGCGCCTGGAGCACGGTGAACCGCTCGAGATGCACCGCTCGGAGCGGCTCGTGGGAGACGGGCTCGTCGCCGCCGAGCCATTCCACCTCGCCGACGACCGGCGGCAGGTCGTCGCCTGCCACGTAGAGCACCGCCACCGGGTAGTCCGTGGGGGACGTGCGTGGCGGCAGGTCGCTGCTGCATGGACCCCCGGCCGTCTCCGACGGCGCGGGCGCCGGTCCGGGGCACGCGGCGAGCATCAGCGCGACGAGGACCAACCCGGCGAGCGACGGAGCGCGACGCACGTGCTCCTCAGGACTCCGTGATCTCGATCGTCTCGATGCGGTCGCCGGGATTCCGATCACGCTGCGGATCTCGCTCGCGAAGCGCGCTGACGACCTCCATGCCCTCCGTGACCCGGCCGAAGATGCTGTGCTTGTCGTTGAGGTGCGGCGTCGCGCCGTGGGTGATGAAGAACTGGCTGCCGTTCGTGCCGGGGCCGGCGTTGGCCATCGACAGGATGCCCGGACCGTCATGGCGCAGGGAGGGGTGGAACTCGTCGCCGAACTCGTAGCCGGGACCGCCGGTGCCGGTCCCGGTTGGATCGCCACCCTGCGCCATGAAGCCCTTGATGACGCGGTGGAACGTGGTCCCATCGTAGAAGCCGGCGCGCGCCAGGTTCACGAAATTCTCGACCGTCAGCGGCGCGCGGTCGGCATGCAGCTCGACGACGATGTCGCCACGCTCGGTCTTGAGGCGCGCGGTGTAGGTCCTGGTGGTGTCGAGCGCGCCGGACGGCGGCGTCGGTCGGTCGGCCATCGATTCTCCTGACATGGATGCGGGCACGCCGATGCTACCGGAGATGGTCGGGCGGAGTCGGCCGCCCATCAGTGCTCCACGTCGATCACGAGCCGGACCGGGCCGTCATCGGTCAGCAAGGTGACCCGTGGGCAGGCCGCACCGTTGAGCCCGAGATACCACGTGCTCTGAGCCTCGAAGTCGCCACCCTCGATCAGATGGACCAGCATCGGAAAGGCCGGGTCGAACTCGGTCGGGCCGTCATAGCTGCTGGTGCCGCCCTCGGTCTGCTTCGTGCCGCCGCGCATCGTCAGGCGCAGGACGCTCGTCCCTTCGACCTCGATCGGTAGCCCGGAGGCGTCGTGGGTGAAGGGCGGCGTCGCGCGGTCGAGGCTCATCTCCGGCAGGCCGTCGGCGAACTCGAACACGACGCGGTCGTAGCCGGCGTGCGTGCCGACCCGGACGCCCACGATCTGCGCCCGCGCCACCGTGGCGTCCTCGACCACGGGGAGGTCGCAGGTGAACAGGCCGAGGTCTTCCGAAGGCACGGGCTCGACCGTCGCCTCCTCGCTCTGTGCCGGCGCCGAAGCCGGCGCCGTTGCGGACGTTGCCGGGGTGGACGCGGAGGCTGGCGCGCTCGCGGCCGGGTCGCCGAAGCAGCCGGCGAGCACGGTGGCGACGAGGGCGAGACCGGCGAGGCGGTTCAGGTGACGCATGCGTGAGGCTCCTCGGAAGGGATGGATGGTGGCCCGCGCTGAGACGCTCCGGTCGAATGCGTCGTTACGTCCGCAGCGCGGGCTAGACTCACCGGGAACCGATGAATGACTCCGAACGCACGTTCTCGCCCGGCCTGAAGGGCGTTGTCGCCGGCGAGACCTCGCTCGCGATGATCGATGGCGAGGGCGGCCGGCTGCAGTACCGCGGCTACCCGATCGGTGAGCTCGTCGCGCAAGGCACGTACGGCCAGGTCGCCGAGCTGCTCTGGAGTGGCGAGTGGAAGGCCGATGCCCACCTGGCCTGCGCGCCGCTGCCCGAGCCGGTGACCGAGGTCCTGCGCCGGCTGCCACCCACCGCGAGCCCGATGGACGCCCTTCGCACCGCGGTCTCAGCGTGGGGCGCCATCACCGGTTGCCTGTGGCCGCCCACCGTTCAGCAGGCTCGCGAGCTGACCGCGTTCGCCCCGAGTGCGCTGGCTGCCTTCGCGCGCCTGCGCGACGGCCACGAACCGATCGATCCCGATCCCTCCCTGCCCTTGGCGGAGGGATTCCTCTACCAGCTTCGAGGCGAACGGCCTGACCCGGCCGCGGCCCGGGCGCTCGACGCGTACTTCATCGTCGGCGCCGAGCACGGCTTCAACGCCTCCACCTTCACGGCCCGCGTGATCATCTCGACGCATTCCGACGCCGCAAGCGCCGTTGCCGGCGCAATCGGAGCGCTGAAGGGCCCGTGGCACGGCGGGGCGCCGGCCGAGGTCGTCGACCAGCTTCACGAGATGGGCTCGACGGACCAGGCCGAGGCGTGGATCCGCGGCACGCTCGAACGCGGGGAGCGGCTGATGGGCTTCGGTCACCGCGTCTACCGCGCCTACGATCCGCGTGCCGCGGCGCTGCGCTCGGTGGCGGAGAACCAGGCCGACGTGGCCGGCTGGCTGGACAAGGCGGTGGCGGTCGAGGAGATCGCGCTCCGCGTCCTGGCCGAGTTCAAGCCCGATTACCCGATCAAGACGAACGTCGAGTACTACGCCGCAGCCGTTCTCCAGGGCGTCGGGCTGTCGCCGAGCCTGTTCCCTGCCACCTTCGCGCTCGCCCGCCACGCCGGCTGGACTGCGCACTGCCTCGAGCAGGCCCAGGCCAACGTCCTGATCCGACCCGACGTGCGGTACGTCGGTCCGGCGGAGCGGCACCTACCCGCCTAGCCGCCCCTCCAGCAAGCGGCGCTCGGCCGGGTTGTCGGTGAGGCTGAGGGCCCGACGGTTCGCCTGGCGCGCCTCGTCGTCGCGGCCCAGCCGGCGCAGCATCTCGGCCCGTGCCGCGTGGTAGAGGTGGTACCCATCGAGCCGCTCGCGCAAGGGCTCGAGATCGGCAAGAGCCGGAGCGGGACCGTCGCGCTCCGCGACGGCCAGCGCGCGGTTGAGCGCCACGACCGCGGTCGGCTCGATCCGCAGCAGCACGTCGTACAGGGCCACCACCGCCGACCAGGGCGTCTCCGCCCACGACGGCGCCACCGCATGCGTGGCCAGGATCGCGGCCTGGAGCTGATAGGTGCCGGGTCGATTCATCCGCTCCGCCCTGGCCAGCAGCTCGACCGCTCGGCTGATCTCCGCTCGATCCCAGCGTGAGCGGTCCTGGACGGGACGAGCGAGGTGAGCCACTGGGCGTCCGTCGCGAGCTCCCGACGCTCGGGGAGGTCGCCCGAGGAGGCGAGATAGCCCTCGTTGAAGACGAGGTACAGGACACGCAGCACCTCGGCCAGCCTGGCGGGGAGCTCCGCCGGGTCCGGAACGCGATAGGGGATGGCCGCATCGCGGACCTTGCGCTTGGCGCGCACCAGCCGCTGCGCGATGGTCGCCTCGGGCACCAGGAAGGCGCGGGCGACGGCCGCCGTCTCGAGCCCGCCGATCGTGCGCAATGTCAGCGCGACCTGCGCCTCGCGGTTGAGCGCGGGATGGCAGCAGGTGAAGAGGAGGCGCAGCCGGTCGTCGGCGCCCATCGGACCTCCGGTCGGGATCGGTCTGTCCATCTCGGTGGCCTGTGCGGTCAGCTCGTGCATCCGCTCGCGGTAGCGTGCGTGGCGCCGCAGGCGGTCGACGGCCTTGCGTCGTGCGGCGGTCATGAGCCACGCGCCGGGGTTGCGCGGGATGCCCTCCGCCGGCCAATGCTCGAGTGCGGTGACTGCGGCCTCCTGGACGAGCTCCTCCGCCAGGTCCCAGTCGCGAAGGATTCGCACGAGCGCCGCCGTCAGCCGCCCACGCTCCTCGCGCAGGACGGCGTCGAGCCGCGCGTCGACCTCAGCTCGTCGCGTCACGCTCGACGATGGGGCGGATCTCGAGCGAGATCGCCGTTCCCGGCCAGGTCGAGGCCAGGGCCAGCGCCAGCGCGGCATCGAGATCGGGGACGTCAAGGATCCCGTAGCCGCCGACCATCTCCTTGCCCTCGACGAACGGCCCGTCGGTGACCGTCGTCCCGCCATCCGGCGCGATGCGTACGGTGGTCGCGGTCGACGACGGCTGGAGCTCGTGGCCCTCGATGATGCGGCCCGCCGCACCGTGCTCGTTCCACCATGCCCCGATCCGGGCGTAGGTCGCCTGCTCCTCTTCGGTCGATCGGGCCATGCCGTCCTTGCTGTCGGCGATCAGCATCATGTACTTCATCGGTGTCTCCTTCGAAGGCGGTGCATCTGCACCGATGACGAAGAACGGCCCGTGACCGCATCGACGCCGGTACCGATTCTGCACGTTCTGGGCGCCATGGACGACAAGCGATCAACTGTCGACAAGCTTGGCGGCCTGGAGGGAGCCGATGCGGCGGCCCTCGGCACCGGTGCGGGCCCGGAGTCCGCGCCGCCGGGTGCCGAGATCCTGGACGACGAGCGGCTGGTGCCCGGAGCCGACGCCGATGCCCGGCCCTTCGACCAGGCGAAGCCGTGGTTCACGTCGCTGGCGGCCGAGAGCCACCAGGCGGGCGTGGCCAACGATCCGCCCGACGCGCAGGAACCGCAGTTTCCCACCGACGCGGAGGATCCGCGCTAGCGGCACAATGGCGGGGTGAGCTCCGCGCATCGGTCGCGGCCGTCGACCGCAGCGGTCGCGGTCGCCCTCCTGCTCGTCTACGTGGTCTGGGGTTCGACCTACCTCGGCATCGCGATCATGATCGAGACGCTGCCGCCCCTGCTGGCGGCCGGCTTCCGCTACACGACCGCCGGGCTCCTCATGCTCGGCGCGCTCGTCGCCCACGCCCGCCGCCGGAACGCCGAACCGCTCGAGCGACCGACCGCCGCCCATTGGCGCTCCGCCTTCATCGTCGGCACCCTGCTCCTGCTCGGCGGCAATGGCGGCGTCGTGCTGGCGGAGCTCTACATCCCGTCTGGCGTCGCGGCCGTGCTGATAGCAACGATGCCGATCTGGCTGGCCCTCTTCGACGCGCTCCTGACCCGGCGCCGGCCCAGCCGGCTGGTGGTCGGCGGGCTCATCGCCGGCATCGTCGGCGTGGGCATCCTGCTCGCTCCGCTGGAGGAGCTCGACCGCATCAACCCGATCGGGATCGGCCTGATCGTAATCGCCGAAATCTCGTGGGCGGCCGGCTCGATCTACGCGCGCCGTGCCCCGCTGCCGCGTTCCGCCCTGCTCGGGACGGGGCTCGAGATGCTCGCCGGCGGCCTGGTGCTGGCCGCAGCGGGGGGCCTGCTTGGCGAGGTCGGGCGCACGAACGTCGAGACATTCTCTGTCCGGTCGCTGGTCGCCGTGGCGTACCTGATCGTCTTCGGCTCGCTCGTGGCCTTCACGGCCTACACCTGGCTGCTGGCCAACGTTCCCGTATCGACGGTCGGCACGTACGCCTACGTCAACCCGATCGTGGCCGTGGCGCTGGGAGCCATCATCCTTCGTGAGCCGGTCACCCTGCGAACGCTCCTCGCCAGCGCGATCATCATCGGCGCCGTGGTGGCGATGGTCTCCGGCCGGCCGCGCGAGGCGGAAGAAGCCGGGCCATCGCCCGACGCCGCGCCCTTCGAGCCGGCCGACGGTGGCACCGATTCTGCCGCCACGTCCCGGCCATGAACCCAGCCGAGGTCGAGCCCAGCGTGGATTGCCGGCCGCGCGAGGGGGGCTGGCACTGCTCCGTCATCCTCGGCGCCAGCGAGCACAGCGTCCAGGTGGACCGCTCCACGCTGGATGACCTCGCGCCCGGCAGGACGCCAGACGAGCTCGTCCGCGCCTCGTTCACCTTCCTCCTGGAGCGCGAGTCGCCCGAGAGCATCATGCGAGCGTTCGAGCTGCCGATCATCGGGCGCTTCTTCGCCGATTATCCCGACGAGATCCGCCGCCGCCTTCGAGGCGTCTAAGCGCGCCGATCGTCGCTGGCTGCTCAGCGACCGGTCAGCTGCTTCAGGCTTTCGGGATACCGATCCCCCTGTACCGTGATCCTTGAAAATGGCACTCTGAATGTCTTCGAGGTCGGCGGACGTGAGCTCGATGGCAAGGGCGCCGATGTTCTCATCCAGGCGCTCGAGCTTCCGGCTGCCAGGGATGGGAACGATCCACGGCTTCTGAGCGAGCAGCCAGGCGAGCGCGATTTGAGCGGGCGTGGCTCCCTTCTCGTCTCCGATCCTGGCAAGCAGATCAACCACCACCCGGTTCGCTTTCCGCGCCTCCGGCGTATAGCGAGGGCTGAGGCTGCGAACGTCAGAGCTCAACCGGTGGCGACCGCTCACGCCGGCGGTCTCGGGTGGGTGGCCCTCGAGCCGAGGACGCGCAGCTTCGAGAAGGCCGGCGGGAAGACGACCAGGTTCCAGTGCTCGGGGTGGGCCGCGGAGGGCAGGACCAGGCCATCGGCCCCCAGGTCCCGGGCTCGGGCGGCGAGGTCCTGCGCGACCCCTCGCGGGCCGGTGATCCGGTCGAGGTCCACATCCAGCTGCTTGCGCGCCTCGGATCGGCGCAGGTCGACCACGTTCAGGCCCGCGACGTGCAGGCGCCACAGACGGCGGCGCTCGGTCGATGGATCGACGGCCCCGCGCGTCGCCGCGCTCCACTCCGCCCAGACCGTCTCGACCTCCAGCGAGGCATAGAGCGGCCAGGGGTCGCCGGCGCGATGGCACCGCGCCTCGACCGCTGCCGGGCGATCGGGCGGTAGGGCGGGCATGTCGAGCCCCGTCTGGCGATGGACGCCGCCGCTGAACGTGCTCAGCAAGCTCAGACGTAGTCCCCGACGACGTACGACTCGGCGGCGGCGCGGACGGAATCGAAGTCACCGTCGGCCAGGCGCTCGATCGGGCGCTGCCAGCCGAGCGCGGCATTGGGCGCCTCGAGCCAACCTCGCTTGGCGCCGTCGGCCATGCCCCCGCCGAGCAGGTCGAGAATGGCCTGGAGCTCACCGATGCGGTCCCGGAATCTCGCCTGCGGCGATTGCCCGCTTCGCCAGCGCTCGGCCGTTCGCACGTTGGCACCGGTGGCACGGGCGATGAATCGCGCGGGGAAGAGGCGGATGAGCCGCGGCGGCGGCGCGGCGCGGATCGTCATGACCCGAGGATACTGCCGGCCGAAATGCCGGTCAATCTGCCGGTCAGTCGGCCAGATCGGCTGCCGAATGCTCGAAGACCCTGTTGAGGACGTACGAGCCATCACCCTCCGGCTCGGTCAGGTTCGTCTGCGCCTGGTCGCGGGTGACATACGGATGCATGCGAGCCTGGACGAGCTCGGCATCGAGGAAGGTGAGCTCGAACACGACCCCCTCCTGGGTGTCCTGGCTCCAGCCCTGGCCGAACAGGAAGTTCCCGCTGCTCATCACGGTCAGGCGAGCGTTGCCCTCGTCGTCGACGTCGAGATCCATCGGTCCGGCGTAATGCGTCCCCTGGCCAAGGACGTGGTCGCAACCGGCCTCGAAGTAGAGATCCTGCTGCTCCCGCTGGCTTGGCCGCCAGTCGTAGTGGTACTCCTCCCCGCCCCACCATTGCGGGACGCAGATGACGACATCGGCAACCTCCCGCGCGCGGCGGACGGACTCGATGACGTGATCCTCCTGGAGCCAGGCCACGCCGGGCGAGTCGGGGCCGGCGGCGATCGGTCCGGGAATCTCGTTGTGGCCAACGAACCCGAAGGTGAGCCCGTTCACCTCGAAGGTCGCCGGCTCGAGTGCCTCGTCGAGGTTTCGGCCGGCTCCCGCGTACGGCAGGCCGTTCACCTCGAAGTGCTCGAGCGACTCCAGGAAGCCTTCGACGCCCTGGTCGAAGGGGTGGTTCGCGGCGAAGATGATCACGTCGGCGCCGTAGGTGTCACGGATCAGCGGGATCGTCGCCGGATCGAGGCTGAAGATCGTGCCGTTGTTCACGGTGAAGTCGTCGACGAAGGGGCACTCGATCTCGGCGATCGTCACGTCGCCACTGCGCAGCAACGCACCCATGGCACCCTCGTTGCCGGTTGGCACGACGTTGATGGTGCTGAGCCCGCCCTCGGGGTTGAACCCGTTGTAGACGGCCGTGCCACCGCCGAAGACCCAGTCCCAGCCGTGGCCGACGACGAGTGCCGCGTGGGCTGGCCCGCGATCGTGGCACATGTTGCCCGGGCTGATCATCGTCCGGATGCGGCTGGCGTCGTACGGCTCCCAGCCGAGGTCTGCGCTGACGGTAGCGGTGTACGGGTACGGCATGGAGCGGGCTTCGGCGCTGCCGAAGAGGTCGGCTTTGTCGACGGGAAGGACCTTGACCTCGGCCGTGACCAGGTGCCACGGCAGCAGCGCCAGGGCGGTCGGGTTGGCAACGACATGCTGAGCGATCTCCGCCGCCGGCATGCACCCTGTCAGCGCCGCATCGGCCTCGCAGGGCTGTACCAGGGTCCCTGCGCCGACCGCCGCGTCCACTTCGCCAGCGGAGACGTCACTCTTCAGGTTGGTGAAGCCGGTGACGACCGCCAGCGGCACCTCCACCTCGGGAACCGGCGTCGGCTCGGGCGTGGCAGTGGATGGAGGCGGCGACGCGCTGGCCTCCGAAGCGGGAGGCGACGCCGACGGAGTCGTCTGGGTGCCCGTGCATGCGGTCAGGAGCAGGACTGCAGCGACCACCGCCGCGCGGAAATTGCGCATCGGCCGTGATGGTAGCGGGTCATGCCCGCCCACGCGGCAACGCGCAACCGCCCGCGTATGAACACGAGACCAACGAGCTGCTCATGCACTGGATGAAGGAGAGCTGATGTCACGCAGACCCACCACCCTCATCGCGACAGCCCTGGCGGCGTCCCTTCTCGTGGCCCTTGGCGTAGCCAGCGTCTCCGCCGGGTCGCAGCGGGCCCTCGTTGCGAAGATCACGATGACCGGCGACCAGGAGGTCGTCGGGACCGGTCCGACGCCGAGTTGTGCACCGCCCGCGCTGTGCGGCGACGAGGACGCGGTCGGAACGGCGAAGGTCCAGATCGTGCCCGCTCTCGACCGCGTATGCATCCGCATCGACTGGACGGGTATCGACGGCGCCGTTTGGGGCGCCCACATTCACGGTCCGGCTGACACGACCCATGCGGCGGGCATCCTCGTCCCGTTGCTGATGTTGACGCCCGGCGCCGCCGACAACCTGTCCGGCACTGACAGCCTCGACGTCTGCGTGACGGATGCGGACGCCGATGCGATCGCCGCCAACCCCTCCGCCTACTACCTCAACGTCCACAGCTTCCCGAGGTTCAACCCCGGAGCCATCCGAGCGCAGCTCTCCGACTGACCGCCCAGCGGGCCGCGGCTGAACGC
>JACCWY010000167.1 GCA_013697395.1 Chloroflexota bacterium
CCTGATGGGTTCGCTCGGTCTGGTGGGCGTCTCGCGCACCCGACGGGTGCGGACCACCATCGCGGCGCCACCCGGGCAGCGGCCGGCGGATCTGGTCGAGCGCGTGTTCAGCGCGCCGGCGCCGAACCGGCTGTGGGTGGCCGACCTGACCTATGTCTGGACCCGCGCCGGCTTCGGCTACACCGCCTTCGTGGTCGACGCCTTCAGCCGCCGCATCGTCGGCTGGCGGGTATCCGCCGCGTTGCGCACCGACCTGGCCCTCGACGCGCTGGAGATGGCGCTGCACGTCCGCGGCTCGGCGCTGGCCGGTCTCGTGCATCACTCCGATCGCGGGGTGCAGTACCTGGCCATCCGCTATTCCGAGCGCCTGGCCGAGGCCGGCGCCGTCAACTCGGTGGGGTCGAAGGGCGACAGCTGGGACAACGCTCTGGCCGAGACGGTCAACGGCCTCTACAAGACCGAGCTCATCCATCGTTCCGGCCCGTGGCGCACGCTCGAGCAGGTCGAGCTGGCCACCGCCAGATGGGTGGCCTGGTGGAATCGTGATCGCCTCCACGGCGCCTGCGGTGACGTCCCGCCGGCCGAGTTCGAGGCGGCATACTGGCACCGTCAGGAGGCGCCTATCGTTGCCGCCTGAACCCAAGCCCCCGAGTCTCCACGAAACTCAGGGCGCTTCAGAGAGCGGCTAAAGGGCCGCGGGAGTGGTCCGCACGACGCGCTGCTCCAGCTCACGGTAAAGCTCCGGGAGTTAGGCGGCTAGCCGCAAGCAGACCTTTGGCACGCCTGTTGCGAGGTGCGGGATGGGAGTCGCCCGCGAGAGCACGAGGGGGCCGGCTCCGCGCACTACCTCAGCCACCAACAGCAGCAAGAGGTGACGCGATGCCGGACCGCGAACTGCACGAGCCCAACCCTGACGACAAGCGATACGTCCGACGCGACAAGGACGGCCAGTTCGAGGAAGTGGACGACGTGGGCCGGTCGTCGGCGCAGGACCAGCGCCGGGACGCGGAGGCTGAGTCGAAGAGCGGCCAGGGCGACCGCGGCGACCGAAAGGACGGGTAGCCGATGCGGCTGCTAGTGGCCCTGATCCTGGCCGTCGCGGCCACCGGCTGCGGTGATGCCCGCTCCCCCTGCAAGGCCGCCGTGAGCGAAGCCGCCGAGCTGGCAAACACGCAAGACGCGGCGAGCGTGTTCGACGATGCAATCGATGCCTGCGCGAGCTTGGAGGAATTCGAGACTGCGGTCGAGCAGTTTCCGGATGCTCTTGATGGCGTGGACGCCCTAACGTTCATTGCCGATCGTTGTGCGAGCGAGCCAGCCATTGCAGACGCCGCGATCTGCACCGAGGTTAGCCAGTAGCGGGCCGCGCGACCGCGCCGCGATCGACCTCCGGAACGTGAGCGGCTGGAAGGTCGAGGCTCGGGACCGCATGATGCGTTGCTCGCGCTCACGGGAAAGCTGAGGGAGCTCAATCAGCCGTGACCGGCTTCGGCGCCGATTATGGCAGGGGGACCAATTGCCCATAGTGCGCCGGATCCTACGGGACGAACGTTCGCATGGTCATGGGTGTGACTGATCTGTTTCTGGCGCATCTGCTGAGCATTGCCGGACTGATAGGCGGCACCGTCGAGTACTGCGAGATCATTCAGCGCCGGGCGGCGTCGCGACGCATCGACGCCGACCGTTGCGCAGCGGAGGCATCGGGCTTGCGAGGTCTGGTTCGGGTCTTTCTGGTCGAGGAGTAGTCGGCAGGCGGCGGTCGGAATTGCCACCGGATACGGAGACCCCTCTCAGTACCGACCTCAGTACTTTTCCGGATGCTAGTGGCGCGCCTCGCTGACTACCGTTGTGGCCGCGGTGCGAAAAGTAGCTGGGCCGTCTCCCCCGAGCGAGACGACCCGGCTCTTCTGCGGGTGCCGGGATCTCGGTACCGGGAGATCGGCAGGGGGGCGCCGGGTCGGCCGCAGTGCCCAACGGCCGACCCGACCAGCGCGGCCGGTTGCCTCTGGGGGGAACAGGGGCAGCCGGTTCGCCCGCCCACCGTAGGTCCGGCGTCAAGCGAGGAATATGGCGGTCATTTCGTGCTCCGCGAGGGTGGATGGTGGGCGACACTGGACTCGAACCAGTGACCTCTTGCATGTCAAGCGGTTGCGGTCTAGCGCTGTGATCGGAGCGTGGAGGACCGAGCAAATCGCTGCAGTTATACGGTCACGACCAAATGGTCATTACGGGGTGTGTGGTGCGGTCTGAAACGGCCGAGTGCTGATAGAAGCCACGGGCCTTCTGGCTCTCCGCGTGGATCAGGACAGCTCGCACGCCGATCTCGTCCGCCGCGGCAGCCGTCCGTTCGAGTGTATTCTTAACCAGGGCCTTGCCAAGTCACCAGGATGACCGGGATGGGATGGCGTCCAGTTCCTCGCGCCGTCGCCATCCGAAGGAACGTCTGAGCCTCGGAAAGAAGCGGCCGGTGCGGGCGGCATACGTCCGGTACGAATCGCCGAAACCCTCGGTGGAAGCCAGCAGTCTCTCCTCGGCACTCGCCCACCACCGTTCGGTGACCACTAGCATCACCGATAGTCCGAGCATGACATAGCTGCGGAATACCAGAGCGGTCCCGCTCGCGATCGCTGCAAAGGACGCGTAAACCGGGTGGCGAAGGTAGCGGTAAGGTCCATGTGTTACCAGCTCATGATCTTCGGCCAGCCCGTCGATGGCCAGGTGTCGCCCCATCACCCGCGAACCCCAGAGCAAGACGGCCATCCCCAGCATCCATAAGACCAGACCGCTTGTCTGCAGTGCTGCATCTCTCCTCGACGACCAATTCCCCCACCCCTCGAAGGTCCATCGAGGTGCGACGACCACGAGAACCGGATAGACGAGTGAGGTGTAGAGACCTACACCGAACCCCAGCTTGACGACGCGCGGCGCACGCAGTTTGACCCCGATGCTGGGCCCTCCTACCTGGACTCTCCCAGCGAGACACTGCGACCCAGGCCGATGCATTGACCGCTGCCATCACAGCCGCGAGGAGCCTAATCACACCCCGGAAGCCTATCGGATGTGCCGCCGACGGGACCAGCGGCCACTGTCGAATCGATCAGGTGGAGGTGGTAGCCGGCGCTGCAGGCGCTTGCCGAGGCACTCACCGAGTTCCTTTCGCCAGCTCAACAGCCGGTCAACTAGCCTGCCGGAGCCGCAGGCGTGAACCGTCGGGTGTACGAATCCGTCGGGGCCTGTTGCCGGACGGACTCAAAGAAGGAGATCAGTTGATTGGCGATGGACTCGGGTGCGAGCACTGGGGCAAAGTGTCCGAGGCCCGGCAGTTCGCGGACGTGCGCGTCGGCGACGTGCTGGGCAATGTGCTGCGTGGAATCGGCGAACCAAGTGCCGAGCGCGGTCTGCTGGCCACGCAAGAGCAGGACCGGCGCGGTAACCGTCCCGAGCACTTCGGGGTCGGTCGACCGGGGCCCCTCATAGGACGCGTCCTGCTGGACGAATCGGAGCATCGCCGGGACGCAGCCTGCCCATCGTTCGTAGAAGTCCGTCTCCTCGAGGGCGGCGATCTCGTTGTCGGTGCAGATCCACGCGGCGAACGCGCGGACCGCATCGACGAGCAGGCCGTCGGCAGTCGCCACACCCATCCGCTCCAAGGTGCCGCGGGTACGGGCGAAGTCGTCTTCTCGCATCACCGATACCACACCGGGCTCGTAGGCGGCCACGGCGGCCACGGAACGGCTGTGGGCGGTCGCACCGAGCACCCACGCGCCGCTGCCCGACCAGCCCGCCAGGCAGACCGGCTCGCCGATGCTGTCGACGAACGCAGTGACGTCATCCTCAAGGCGCGGTGGTGAGTGGTCCGGGTTGTCGCCCGACAGCCCCCGGCCGCGGGTGCTCGGCAGGTAGCAGGTGAAGCGGTCGGTGAAGTGGGGGAGCAGCGCCTCCCAGGCGATGTCGCCATCCCCGATCCCACCGTGGATCAGGACCAGCGGCGGCCCCTGTCCCTGTACTCTCCCGGCGATCTCGGTGCCGTCGGCGGAGACGGTTCGGTGGATCCGTGTGTCGCTCATGGCATGTCCTCCTGCATCGCCCCTCAATGTTCGGGCGCGTCTGCGGAGAAGGTATGAGGCGGATCTGGTGCTCCGCATCGGTCAAGTTGGCCAACCTCTGCGGAAGCACTACGTGGTTTTGCGTAGCCGCCTCTCTCAACGGGAGGTGGTGATCCCGTGGTCGACCGCGTAGCGGGCGGCCTCGGTCCGGTTGGTGACCCCGATCTTCTGGAAGATGTTAGTCAGGTGGCGGGCCACGGTGCGCTCGCTGATGTACAGCTCCCCGCCGATCTCCCGGTTGGAACGCCCGTCCGCCACCAGCGCGAGCACCTCGCACTCGCGTCCGGTGAGCCCGTCGGGCGTTCCCGGCACGGACCTCTGAACCCCCAGCCGCTCATAGGTCTCCTTCGCCCGGGCCAGCTCTGCGGCCGCGGACACCTCGTCGCCGAATGCCCGATATGCCCGGGCCAGCCACCGGGAGGTGCCGGCGGCGTCGTATTCGGCACCCAGATCGACCCAGTGACGAAAGGCGCCGCGCAGTACCGGAAGGGCCTCTTCGGCACGGCCTTCGGCCACCAGCAGGGCGCCGCGTGCGGTGGCCGCCATCGCCTCCAGACCGGAGGTGGCGTACTTCGCTGCGGTCGCCGCAAGCTCGGACTCGGCATCTGCCGCGTCTCCCAATCGTCCAGCGGCGAGCGCGATCTCCACTGCCGCCGCACAGATCGGAGCTCGTCTCAGCGGGTCGCTGCCTGCCGCCGCCAGGGCCGACCGCACCGACATCGCTGCACCCAGCGGGTCGCCCTGTTGGAGCCGTAGCAATGACCGACCGGGTTGCGGGTCGCGCCCTCGGGCGTGCGCCTCGTGGTACGCCTCGGCGGCGATCGGGTCGCGGCGCAAACGACGCACCTCGCCGACGACGTACCAGGCTTCCGCAGCGTAGGGAAGATGGTTGCCCTCGAACTCCAGCGCGACCCGCTGCGCACCACGTTCGGCTTCATCCCACTCGCCCCGCATGAGCTGCAGCTCCGCTCGGTAGACCCGGCAGATCCCGTCATACCAAAACGCTACGGACCGTGAAGCCAGCCACCGTTCGGCGAGCTGGGTCCAGCGGCTCATCCGACGCACGTCGGCAATCTCGTGACACGCCCCGATCGTGTAGCAGTAGAGGGCGCCTGAGAGCCAGGGGGCGACCCGGCCGTCTAGGACACCGACCATCGCCTCGTCAAGACGCGCCAAGCCTTCAACCACCTCGCCTAACTTGATCAGAGCGTGGCCCTCGCAGTAGAGGGCCGCCGCCACCAGGTCAGGGTCATCGAATCGGCGGCCCACGTCCTGAACCCGACGAGCGGCGTCAACCGCGGACGCCGGTTCGAGTTTGCCGGCCGAGAGGTTCACCACCACATCGGTGAGGAGGAGGAAGAGCCCGTGCACAGCGGCCTGCGGGATCTCCTCCAACACACGTCTCGCCTTGCCGGCCCAGCCGTGCGCCCGCGGCTCGTCGCCCCGCGCCAAATGCGTCAGCACGACAAGCATGGCAAGCCTCACGGCCTCGAGCGGTCGCGAGTCAGCCAGGAGAGCTTCGTACGCGGCGGCCCCGACGCGCAGCGAGTCCTCGGAACGGCCGAGCCACCACATGGCCTCGAAGTAGGCCGCGAGGTCGTCGGCGGTGAGCTGCTCGTCCGCGACGGTGTTGTAGCGAGCCGCAGCGGTGGACCACTGTCCTGCCGCGTAAGCTCGCCGCGCCTGCGTCAGTGCGTCCCCGTGCTCTTGCACCTGTCGTATCTCCTCCGGCAAACAGGAGGCTACTCCTCGAGCACGGCCGGTGAACTGGCGATTGTCTCCTGCTGGAGGCCGGTGGTAATAGGGGCCACTCGTCACCGCGCTGGACGTGCAACCGATGAAGAGCTGCGGAGGACCAGGCCGAACCTATTCCGGGCTGGCTCGTCACCAGGCTGCTGTGAACGATGGGGTCCAGGGACGGGCGTGACGTTGATCGTATCCGAAGCTCTCCTCTGGCGCTCGTCGGACGACATGCAGACGCCTCAACGGTACCGGCGGAAGAACGCCCGCAGATCGTCGGTCACGATCAACAGTCGATAGGCCGCTCCTCGCAAGCACGGGCGGTCAGAGGGCTGACCCCACTCCGCGGTGGGTCCAGCGAAGGGACGGGCATCCCGAGTGCGGGACGGATCGAACCTTCGATCAAGCGATCAACAAGCCGACAGAACCGCAGCAGGTCGCGCACGGAGCTCAGGCTGCGCAGTTAAGCGGTCAGCGAGCGCTGTGGTGATCCGATCGGCCGGAATTCGCCGTCTTTGAGCCAGATCTGATCACGAATTCGTGGCTGGTGGGCGACACTGGACTCGAACCAGTGACCTCTTGCATGTCAAGCACTTCCGCCTGAGCGCTGTGCCATGAGCGTGGGAGGTCGAGCGATAGCACCTCAGTTATGCGGTCACGGTTTCCGCAGGCCCCTCGCGCTGCGCATCCGTGCAGGAGCCAAGGAAGTCGCTGCCTTTCCGGTCGTTCCAGAAGAAAGCGAAGACGAGGTCGAGGAAGGCAGGTGGGTCTACCGCGAGCACACGGATCGAGAGCGAGATCCGAAGCTGATTCTCCGAAAGAAGGCTTCCGCGAAGACACTCGATTGCGAGATCTACGTACGGCTCGCACGCGAACGGACACGTTCAGTAGGCCAACACCGCGGCGATCGCACCCACCAAGGCGAGTCGCCCCGTATGCGACCTGGTTTCCCCCTGCTTTCGACTGCCAGCACTGGGAGCGCGACGATTGCCTGCCAGTCAGGACTCATTAGCACCGCCAGCACATGGGAATCGTCAACCTGAACGCGCGGCGTCTACCAGACGGCGGGCCATCTCGCTGATGTCGACCACGCGATTGCTCGGGGCAGCCACCCTGCACACGACACGAATCCGAAGTCCTCACCGGTATGCCTTCCCGACTCAGGCTCAGATCGGC
>JACCWY010000206.1 GCA_013697395.1 Chloroflexota bacterium
CGCCGGGACGATCCAGATGCCGTGAGCCCGTATCCGGCCGCGGGCGAGATTGTTACTGCCTACCCGATTGAGAGATAGGAACAGCTTGTCCCATGACTACCGAGTCCGGCGATGTCGAGCAGACCGCGTGGTTGACGATCAGCCTCCGCGGCAGCCTCCGTGTGGATGCGCTGGCGATTCGCGGGCGTCCTGACGCACTCGAGGAGCTGGTGCATGACATTCGTAGCCACGGATACTCGGCCACCTTGGCGCCAGTCAGCAGCCCTGAGCCCATCGCCGTTGGGCCAGCAGAGGTGCGGCAGCGGCTGTACTGGCTCTTTGAGGCTTAGCTCAAATTTTCAAATACGTCCCTGACAGTCGAGGGCCTCGCTGGACGGTGAGGGGAGCCTAAATCTCGCACCGGCAGGAGGCGCTCTCTGAAACGGAGGGAACATGATGGCCCGTGGCCAGGGCTGGACCCCTATTTGGACCCTGATCGATCCTGTCTCATGTGTCTCATGCGTCTCTTGGGTGTACTCCGTAGACGCGGCTTGAGACGTATGAGACACTTCACCAGGAATCCGGTATGCGGTACCAGCCCTCATCGCCATCGGTCCGATCTCAGTGCAGATCGGGCCGTTAGGTTGCCCGACGTCGTCGTCTGGACCCCTATCTGGACCTTCTCCAGCCACGACTCGATCGCGATTCGCTGTCCACGGGCTACTTCGGCGCCGACCTGGACGCGAGCGGGTGCGAGCGGGGCTGAGCCGCTACGAGGGCGCTCTCGACGTGGTCGAGCAGCCCATCGACCTCGTGGGCATCGAGGAGTGCTGTCCGACCGTGCCGGAGTTTTACTGCGGCGTCGATGAGAGCGGGCCGGCGCCAGCGCTCGCGCGCCCACGCGGCTCCGTCCAGCTTGGATCCGAGGACTCCTTCGTCAGCGTAGCGCCATGCTCGACTCGCGTTGAGGACGGAGTAGAGAGTCGCTCCTTCGTGCTGGCGGTGCCACCCCATCGACTCGACCATGGCATCCAGCAGAGTTTGGCGTGGCGCGTCGGCGAATACATCACTGGCCGGGGCTCCTCTGATGGCAACTCCGCATCGGTGAGCAATCGTGCGGTCGATCACGTACCAGAAACTCGGCTGCTCACGAGCGTCAAGGTTGATCGACGGAGGCATCCGCGGCCCCCCGTTGACGTTCACTTCGAAGTCGGTGCCCTTGGATGTGGAGGCCGCTACTTCGCGCCTGTAGAGCGTGAACTCCAAGCCGCGGGCCGGGCATGCGCCGGTGAGGTCGAGCAGGTCCTCGGCGACTGAGCGCTTAAGTTCGTCGACCATGTGATGTGCAGACACTGCGACAATGTCGAGGTCGTTTTCGCCCGGCACGTATCCGCCGAGGGCGATTGACCCTACAAAGTACGCCCCGACCAAGTCGCTCCCAAGCAGCGCCTCAAGGTGCGCCGCAACCTCCCGACCAAAACTTGCGACGTCGTCGCGTACCGCCCAGTCCATGTTCCTCTGCCCGGTCCTGCGACGAACATCGGCGATGGTCGCAGGTTCTCGCGCGACCTGCATCATGAGCCGCATCCATTTCGTTCGCGCACCGTTGGCAGGTCGTGGTAGTGCGTGTACGCGGGTGCGGCGCTTGGGCCGATTCACCCGAAGTCCGGTATGCGGTACCGGCCTGCCAGTTTCGACCCGTCTGAACTTACCGTGGGGGTCGAAAACCCCGATTCGATTACGCCGCAAGCCCGTGGTACTCGTGGACGAGCCCGCCGAACAGGTCCCGCCGGCGGACACCTCGGGGACTGACGGGAACCGGTTCCCCAGCTTCGGCGAGCGGGGTGGCGAGGTCGAGCCCGCGATGGGGCCGGCCGTGGTTGTAGTGGGTGGCATAGGTCCGGAGCGTCCGATCCAGATGACGCCGACCGAGGATGAGCGACCAGTCGAGGCACTCGGCCCGGATCGTCTCGATCACCCGCTCGGCGTAGGCATTCGCGTTCGGGGCCCGGACCGGCGTGAGGATCACCCTGACGCCTTCGGAACGGACAACCTCATCGAACGATCGGCTGAACTCCCGGTCACGGATGAGGAACCGCAGGGGTCTCGCGCGATCGTCGAGACCCAACGCGAGGTTGCGGGCTTGCTGGGTGACCCAGGCCGAGTCGGGGTGAGCCGTTGAGGGACTGAGGTGGACTCGTCGGCTGCCGAGCTCGATGAAGGCCA
>JACCWY010000237.1 GCA_013697395.1 Chloroflexota bacterium
CGAAGCTCAAGGAGCGTTACCGCACGGCGTTCCAGATCGACGCGGCCTTCCTCGTCGACGCCGCCGCGCGGCGCCAGAAGTGGATCGACCAGTCCCAGTCGCTGAACCTGTTCCTGCCCAAGCCGGAAGGCGATGAGCCACATGTACCGCCGGGCATGGCGGGCGGGCCTGAAGACGACCTACTACCTGCGCTCGCTCGGCGCGTCGAGTATCGAGAAGTCCAGCGCCGCCCGTGTCGAGCTCGCGGCCGCGCCGGCGCTCCCGCCGACCGCGGCGGAGATCCAGGCCTGCTCGATCGAGCCGATGCGCAACGGCGAGGAGTGCGAGGCCTGCCAGTGAGCGCGGTCTGTTGCCGCACTCCCGCGGTATCGTTTCGCGCGAATCGATTCACCCCAGCCGGGGTCAGGGAATCCGGTCGAAGTCCGGAGCTGACGCGCAGCGGTAGGGATGCGGAGAGGGCCACGATGCCACTGAGCCTCAGGGCTTGGGAAGGCAGCCCCTCCGATGCATCCGAGCCCGAAGACCTGTCGATTCCTGCCGGGAGAAATCCGGCGGATCCGACAACACGACCCCGCGAACGGGTCGACGGCAAAGGAGACGTTCCCGTGGCACGAACCGCCGTGTTGGGTTTCCCCCGGATCGGGGCTGACCGCGAGCTGAAGGCCGCGCTCGAGGACTACTGGGCCGGACGGTCGAGCACCGCCGCGCTGGAGGCGACCGCGCGTGAGATCCGCGCCGCGAACCTGTGGGCCGGGACCCAGGCCGGCATCGACGTCCTGCCGGTCGGGGACTTCTCGCTCTACGACCACGTCCTGGACGTGGCGGAGATGGTGACGCTCATCGCCGAGCGCCACGGAGGAGCGGAGGCGAGCGGGCTGTCGGCGCACTTCCTGGCGTGCCGCGGGGGCGACGGCGTGACGCCGCTCGAGATGACCAAGTGGTTCGACACCAACTACCACTACCTCGTCCCGGAGCTGACGCCCGGCCAGTCCTTCGCGCTGCGCGCGGACAAGTGGGTGGCGCACCTGCGGGAGGCCGGCGAGCTCGGCGTCGACGCGCGCCCGGTCGTGCTCGGCCCGGTGTCGCTGCTGCGGCTCTCCAAGGGCGTCGCCGAGCCGCTGTCGCTGCTGCCGGCGCTCACCGCCGTCTACGCGGAGCTGCTCGCCGCGCTCGCGGCCGCGGGCGCCCGGGAGGTCCAGATCGACGAGCCCTGCCTGGTGCTCGATCGCACGGATGCGGAGCTCGACGCGTTCGCCGACGCGTTCGCGATGCTGTGCGCGGCCGCGCCGCTCGAGGTCTGCCTGGCGACGTACTTCGAGGGCCTCGATGAGCGTGCGCTGCAGCGCATTGCGCGGCTGCCGCTGGCCGAGCTGCACGTCGATCTCGTCCGGGCGCCGTCGCAATTGGACGCCGTGCTCGACGCGCTCCCCGCCGGTGCCCGGCTGTCGGCGGGCGTGATCGACGGGCGCAACGTGTGGGCGACCGACCTGGATCTCGCGCTCGACCGCCTGGACCGCATCGTCGCGAGGATCGGAAGCGACCGCGTGACGATCGCACCGTCCTGCTCGCTGCTGCACGTCCCCTACAGCGTGGCGCGCGAGCAGGGGATCCCGCAAGAGGTCCGCGAGTGGCTGGCCTTCGGGCAGGAGAAGCTGGAGGAGCTCGCGCTGCTGGCCCGCGCGGTCGACGCCAGCCACGCCGATCGGGACGAGCTGCTGGCCGACGCCCGGCGGCGGATCTCGGCGCGGCGCGTGTCGCGGCTGACGAACGATGCCGCGGTGCGCGGCCGGGTGGCGGCGCTGCGCGAGGAGGACTACGCGCGTCCGGTGCCCATCGACGAGCGCCTGGCCGCGCAGCATGAGCGGCTGGCCCTGCCTGAGCTGCCGACGACGACGATCGGGTCGTTCCCGCAGACCGCGGAGATCCGCGACGCGCGGCGGCGCTGGCGGTGCGGCGAGCTCGACGCCGAGGCCTACGACGCGTTCCTGCGCGAGCAGATCGAGCAGGTCGTGCGCGAGCAGGAGCAGCTGGGCCTCGACGTGCTCGTGCACGGCGAGCCGGAGCGCAACGACATGGTCGAGTACTTCGGCGAGCAGCTGAACGGGTTCGTGTTCTCGCAG
>JACCWY010000251.1 GCA_013697395.1 Chloroflexota bacterium
CGCCCACGTCGTGATTGCCGTCCGGAACCTCGACAAGGCCACTGCCGCCCGCGACACGATCGCCCGGGAGGTCCCAGGGGCGTCATTGGAGCTCGTGGCGCTGGACCTCGGCTCGCTCGCCTCGGTCAGGTCCGCGGCGACGAGCATCCTGGATGGCCATCCGGTCATCGATATCCTCGTCAACAATGCGGGCGTGATGGGGATCCCCTATCGGACGACGTCTGACGGGTTCGAGATGCAGTTCGGCGTCAACCATCTCGGCCATTTCGCCCTGACAGCGCTCCTGCTGCCCGCCCTGCTCCGCAGCGATCGCGGCCGCATCGTCTCGGTCACCAGCTCCGGCCGGTCTCAGGGCACGACGGTCGATCCCAAGGATCCGACGATGGAGGCGCGCTACGATCCGTGGCGGTCGTATGGCCGGGCCAAGCTCGCGAATCTCCAATTCGCCGTTGAGCTGGACCGTCGCCTGGCAGCCGCCGGCGCCTCCCTGCGTGCCCTGGCCGCGGACCCCGGGTTCTCCCACACGGACCTCCAGGCCAACAGCGCACGGGAGCATCGGGGGTTGTCCCAGCGCTTCTTCGAAACGACCGTCGGCTGGGTCGGGACAACCCCGGCCAAGGGCGCGCTACCGCAGCTCCGGGCGGCGACCGATCCCAGCGTGCGTGGCGGTGAGCTGTACGGCCTGCGCTTCGTGCTGGGTGGGTCACCGGTCAGGAAGCGATACCTCCAGCGCTCGATGATACCGCGCGATCTGGCCACCATGTGGTCGGTGTCCGAGCGAGACACGGACATGCGCTTCGACGTCGACGGAATGGTGCGCGCGACGACCGGAGCCCCTCCATGACCGAGGCGCGCGCGTCATGAGCATCGCGCGGCCAGAGGTCGACCGCGCACGACGGATACGACGGGCCTTCCTCGAGCTTGTCGCGGAGCGCGGCTTCCACGCCAGCATGGGGGCCGTCGCGGAGCGGGCCGGCGTCGCCGCCGGGACGATCTACGTCCATCACGCCTCCAAGGAGGCCCTGATCACGGCGGTCTATCGCGAGCTCAAGCGCGACCTGGGCGCGGCAGCCATCGCCGGCATCGACCCAACAGCGCGGCCGGAGCATCGTTTCCGGGTGACCTGGCACAACATCTTTCGACACCTGAACGCGGACCCCATCCGAGCACGTTTCCTCGTGCAGGTCGACGCGTCGCCCTACGCCGGCGTGGCGCACGCGGCGGCCGTCGAGGACGGGGAGGATCCGCTCGTCGCCGCGGCTGCGGCACCTGACATGGCGCCGCTGCTGGCGGCCCTGCCAGCCGCGGTCCTCTACGACCTGGGTTTCGGGTCGGCGATCCGTCTCGCCGCCCGAGTCGATGGATCATCCGACATCATGGATGGGCCGGCGACGGAGCGACTCATCGATGCCTGTTGGCGCGCGATCACCCGCGATTCGTTAAGGCGCGTGAGCCTTCCGATCAGAGACGCTCGAGGCGAGCCAGCGTCTCGCGCAGGTCCCGGCCGAAGCGGCCGACGCCGGTGAGCTGGACCACGATCCCGACCAACCGGCCGCGCGGGCTGGCGGCGATGCGTTGGAAGTCAACCGCCAAATGACAGCCGCCGTCGGGACGGTCACTGACGTGGTAGTCGACCAGGGTGCCCGGCCGGAAGTCGGGCGACTCGAGCAGCGTGAGTGTGACCCTGCCGGGCTCTGACCAGTCGTAGCGCTCGCGCGCCCAGACGCCACCAAGGACATCGGTCCCCTCGGTCACCTCGGCCCATGTGTCGCCGCGCTCGAGCAGCCGATAGAATTTCGCGTCCAGGCTCGGCCAGAGCTCCGGCCGACGCTCGCTGAAGTCGGTCAGCGCCGCAACGAATCGCTCGGCCGAGACCTCTCCGTCCGCTTCGTAGTGGATCTTAGCCATCGTCGATGTCCTCCCAGATGCGAGTCTCGCCGCCCAGCCGACACAGTACCGTGGCGCCTATCCGGAGGTCTCGCTTGAGCGAAGTTCGGCGGCACCTTGCACGGTGCCGGCCCGTCGGCGCCGGGGCTGGCCGCACTCGCTCACCAGGGCACGGTCAGCGATGATTACGCCATGACGCCTGACCTGATGTTTGCGCGCAGCGCCGATGGGGTGAGCATCGGCTGGACGAATGTCGGCGCCGGACCGGGCCTCGTCTACCTTCCCGGCGTCCCCTTCAGCAACCTCGAGGCGGAATGGCGGATCCCCGTCCTCCGCCGCGCGTTCGAGAGCCTGGCGCTGCACCTGCGGTTCGTCCAGTACGACGGACGCGGGACGGGCCGCTCGCAGCGCGACGTCTCCGATCTGTCACTCGCGGCAATGCTCCGCGACCTCGACGCGGTCGTCGACGCCGCCGGACTCGATCGCTTCGCCCTGCTCGGGTTCTACAACTCGGTCACGCACGCGATCTCCTACGCGGCGCGCCACCCCGAGCGGGTGACGCATCTCGTCCTGTTCGGGGGTTCGGCTCGCGGCTGGGACCCGATGAGCGGTAACGCGACGCAGGCCCTCTTG
>JACCWY010000271.1 GCA_013697395.1 Chloroflexota bacterium
CCATCAGGTCATGATCCCAGCCCGAGGCGACGGCGTAAGTCCGAAGGCTCAGCGAAGCGGCGAACGACCTCCCCGCGGATCCGTAAGCCGGGATCGTGATCATCGAACACCATCGCGGCAAGGTGGAGGTTGTCACGCTTGGCCATCCAGCACAGGCCGTCCGCGGCCGGCGCCCATCGCCGGATCGCCGCCGCCCACAGTTGGGTGAGCGGGTAGTCCACCTCCTCGGATGAGGTCAACCAGGAGTCCTGGCCGACGCGCGTCAGGCCCGCGGCACCTCGGAGATCGACGAGGGTGACAGCAGCCGTAAGCTCGATGCGCGATAGTGCTGCGCGCGTGACCTTGTCGCGCCGAAGGAAACGCGCCCCCGGATCCTGCACGACGTCGTCGCGCAGGAACGCCTCCGCGAACGCGGCGGCTTGAGTCTCGGCGAGGTAGAGATACGCGTACTCGCCACGCTGGCAGTCGAAGCGGCCCTCGTTGCCGTGCGTGACAGGGTCGCTACGCTTCTGTTCCGCCGCCGTCGACCGAAACTCGGTCGGGCCGCGACCGTCGGCGTGGATCCGCCACAGCACCGTCCCGCGGCGCAGTACCTCGATCTTGGGGCCGTCCGCCGACGGGCAGTCCCGCGGCGGCCGCCTGCGAGGCATGCTCAGCCGACGGCGGCAAGCTCGCGCGCTGCCGCGCGACGCAGGTCATCGGCGCGGGCCGGATCCGACACCAGCTTGCAGGGCTCAGCCGTCAGCCGCGAATCGCGAGCGAACCACCATGACGCGACAGCCCACGGGTCGTCCTTGGCCCCAAGGAGCCGATTGAGCTCCGCCACGATCGGCCAGATCTCCCGTCGCCTGGCGTTGACCTGAAACGCGGGAAACAGGTATCCGCCGGTTCGCGGAAGCCCGACCACATCGCCTCGCGTCCGCAGTGATCGGACGAACTCGCGAGGATTGACGGATGTTGATCCGAGAAGGCGCGCCAGCGCCGAAGCCTCGACCACCTCGTGCCGCAGGACCGACGCCTCAGCCTCGCCCTGCACTCGGGCGACGCGCAGGACGTCATCGGGCGTCAGCATCTCCTCGTCCGCGTCGAGGGTCGCCGCTTCGCCAGCTAGCGCCGTTCTCACGTCCTCGGCGGCCAGACTGCTGCGCAGCAGGCTGCTGACCGTCCCCGACACGAGCCTCAGCTCGTCGTCCGAGGAGACCAGTGTCTCAATGAGGCTGACCATCTGTTCGCGATCGGCACGGCGCCTACCGACGAGTCGCCGGATCGCCTCTGCCAGCGGGAGCGATGGCTCACCCACCGCTTGTGCCAGCCGGTTAACGAAACCACGCTCTCGCTCTTCCTGTGCAAGCCTGATGTTGGTCATCTTGTTTGCTCCTGACGCTCCAGACGAAATGTAACATCGTCCGAGGTGTCAGTCAATGGGTGTTGCCTACCCCGGTGGGCGCAGCGCACCGCCAAGGGGCTGGGTGCCGCCAACGTGACGACGATGACACGGTGCGAGCCGGTCGACCTCGGCCTCGCGGTCCCCGACCGCCGTCTTCGTCCGGTGCCCGGCGGCTCTCCTCGGTGCACGCATCTGCGGAGAACGCCTCAACGCAGGCCGCCGGACGGATGCGGCCCGCGTGCGCGCAAGCCCACCACGTGACGGTCGGCCCAGGGCCCGAGTGCTGCCAGCGAGAATTGTCCAAGCGGAAGGATTCGACCCTTCGATCTTCTGATCCAGAGCCAAGGGACCGATTTGTCCCCCGTCAGACGTAGAAGCCCGGCGTGGTCTCCACGATGCCCGGGTGCGCCGCAAGCTCCGCGTCGACCAGCTCCACCCCCAGCCCGGGCCGTTCCGAGAGCCGGATGCGGCCGCCGGCCACGTCGAGCGGATGGCTGATGACCGTGTCCCGCCACGGCACGTCGGAGACGATGAACTCTAGGCGGAAGAAGTTCGGGATCGCGGCGCAGACATGGGCGCTGGCGAGCGTCGAGAGCGGGCCGTTCGGGTTGTGCGGGGCGATCGGCACGTGGTACGTCTCCGCCATCGCCGCCATCCGCTTCATCTCGCCCGGGCCGCCGCACCGGGCGATGTCCGGCATGAGGTAGTCCGCCGCGCCGAGCTCCAGGACCTCGCGGATTCCGAACCGCGTGTAATGACGCTCCCCCACTGCGATCGGCAGCCGGATGCGGTGCTTCAGAGCGGCGAGCGCGCCGGCGTTTTCGGGCCCGACCGGTTCCTCGTACCACCCGATTGAGAACGCCTCGAGTCGGCCCGCCATCCGGACCGCCGTCGCGCTGTCGAGCAGGGCGTGGGTCTCGATGAGCAGGAGCACCTCCGGCCCGACCGCCTCGCGAACCGCGGCGACGACATCGACCGCGCGCTGCTCCTGGGCCGGCGTCAGGCCGAGGTTCGTCGTCAGGTCCTCCCCGTACAGGTAGTTCGTGTGCGCGAACGGGTCGAACTTCAGGCCGGTGAACCCGCGCTCGAC
>JACCWY010000036.1 GCA_013697395.1 Chloroflexota bacterium
GGAATAGACGGGACTATTAACGAGGATAGGCTTGGGTTAGATATTGTCTATATCCAGGCCAAACGGTGGCAAAATTCAGTAGGCAGACCAGATATACAAGCATTTGTTGGGAGCTTAGAGGGACAAAGAGCAAACAAGGGAGTTTTTATCACGACCTCGCAGTTCACTAAAGAAGCCAGAGAGTATGTAACAAAGATTGGAAGAAAGGTAGTACTGATAGATGGAGACCAACTTACACAATTTATGATTGACTACAGTGTAGGAGTTACTACAGTCGAGACCTATACAGTTAAGAGAGTTGATTCTGATTATTTCAACAGTGACTAACATACGACCAAGCCCCGCTAGCATATATTAACCAATGGTGCTAGTTTGATTAGGGACACAGCCCCACTTTATCAATGAAAATGCTGTTATCTTGGTTCCTCTGCCCCACATTGGCCATTGTTGGCTTTGCCGTCTCGATGGATATACCGCACTATTGTCGGTTCCCGCTTGCCAACAACCACAATGCTCGCCGAAGTGGGAGAATTCCGCCTCAATGGACGCTAATTTTGGGGAGAACTGGTGAAAATGCCTCACAAAATTGCTAATCCAACTCAATACCTACGCCAAATTGGGGGTGAAGGAAACGGGCTTTGGGAGTAAAGTTGTTGTTGCGAAACCGACAACTTAGGACAACCAAAGCCCATGGATATTCTAGCACTGCTCCAGTGTCTTCAACCTGTTCTGACCGCGACTACCCTCCGTCAGATGAGCCACATCGTCCTTGCCCTCCTGACCATGACCGGCCGCGTCACAATGAGCGGCATCGCTCGCTGGACTGGCGATGGTGCCAGCTACCGCACCGTTCAGCGATTCTTCGCCACCACTCTTCTTTGGCCACAGCTCTTTTGGTTCCTCTTTCACCAGTACCTCTTTGACCCCGACGATGTCTATCTTCTCGCTGGCGACGAGGTCGTCGTCACTAAAGCTGGCAAGAAGACCTTTGGTCTCGACCGCTTCTTCTCGGGTGTCCTTCAGAAAGCAGTGCCCAGCGTTGCTTTCTTTAGTTTCGCGCTCATCAGTACTAAAACACGCCGCGCCTTTCCACTCCGCCTGGAGCAAGTCATTCGCACCGAGGCCGAGATAGCCGTATCCAAAGCCAAAGCAGCCGCCAAGAAGAGCAAGGCATCCGCTCCCAAGCGCAAGCCTGGACGACCCAAAGGCAGTCAGACCAAGCTAAAGTCACAGGTCAGTTTGTCACCTGACCTGCAGCGCATTCAGACGATGCTGCAAGCTCAACTCCAGCTGATTGCCGGGCGTGTGCCCTTGGTCTACCTGACGCTGGATGGGCATTTTGGTAATAGTCCCACCCTCCAGATGGTGCGCGGCTGTGGCCTGCACCTGATCAGCAAGTTGCGCTCGGATGCAGCCTTGTACTTTCCGTATGACGGTCCCTATCAGGGGCGAGGTCCACGCCGGAAATACGGTGCCAAACTGGATGTTGATACGCTCCCAGCACACGCTCTGCGCCGGACGAGTGTGGAGGATGGGGTGGAAACGTGCATCTATCAAGTCGAGGTGCTGCACAAGGAGGTCCCCCAGCCGCTGAATGTGGTGGTGCTGGTGAAAACCAACCTGAGGACTGGGGCGCGGGCGCGTGTGCTCTTGTTCAGCAGTGACCTGGCCTTGGCGTTTGACAAACTGGTGGACTATTACAGCTTGAGATTCCAAATCGAGTTTACCTTCCGCGATGCCAAGCAATACTGGGGGTTAGAAGATTTCATGACCGTCACCGCGACAGCCGTGAGCAACGCGGCCAACCTGTCGCTGTTTATGGTCAGTCTTAGTGTGGTGCTGCTGGAGGACGTGCGCCGGACGGACCCGCAGTGCAGCGTGCTGGACCTGAAAGCCTCGTATCGAGGCTCAAAATATGTGAGCGAAATGATAAAACTGCTTCCGAACAAGCTGGACGAGGGTTTAATTGTGCGCATCTATCTCCAGGTGGCGAGCCTGGGCCGGATCCATCCTCCTGATACTCCGCGTAAAGCTGCATAGTTGGCGTAGGTATTGTTGATAGGGTGGCAAACTTTATTGACAGGCTAGAGTTGTACCAGTAGAATTGACGAGATAATATTATAATATTCCGCGATAAAGCACAGGTAAAG
>JACCWY010000282.1 GCA_013697395.1 Chloroflexota bacterium
GTGTACGAGCCCTGCGTGGCCGTGCCCACCCGGATCGGGAGCGGACCCGAGGGTCGGGCCGTCGGCCCCGCGGTCGCTGACTGCTGTGTCGCCGATGGGGTCGTGGAGCACGCCGCGATCGAGCTCGCCGCGAGCGCCACGGCGACGCCAAGCCTCGCGATGACGTGAGTCGAGTGGAGGGCTGGGGAAAGCAGACCTGTCATGGACCTCGAGCGAATTCCTGTAGAAGATGTTGCCGGGCAGGGTGTCGACCCCATTGTCGCGCAAGATCCTCGAGATAGGCCGCTGCATGGCCGCGCGTCGTACGATGTGCTCAGCACCATGAGTTCCCTTGATCAACAGACTAACCGGCATGCGCGTCCCTCTTCTGGGAGCGTTCGCCTGACACACGCCGACCATGGCAGGGATCTCCGTGTGCCCACTGCCCTATGGGCGACCCTCGTGCCACGGCCGCTCATCTCTGGCGTCCTTGCGTGCTTTGCCGCCCTCGTCGTTGCCTTCGCGGCTGTCGCGCCTGGTCCGGCCCGAGCAGCCGAGCCGGAAGTCGGCCCATTCGTGAAAGCTGCCGAGGCGTTCGGACTAGTCTGCGAGGAAGGCGAGGCGGCCACCTCATGCTCGGACTGCTTCCAATGCGTTCACATACCCCCCTTCAGTGCCACGAGCACGCACATCCAGGAACTCGGTGAGAGCATGTCCGTGACTGCCAGTAACAGCCGGGGCACCGTCACCGAGGTCATGGCGGCAGACCCGGAACTTTTCGCCTATTTCGATCAGCTTGTGATGCTCGCGCTCGGCGATGACCTGGAGGCGCACGCATGGTTGGCCGAGATGAACGACGGACCGAGCCCGCAAGGCTCTCTGGTCCGCGGCGACTGGAGGCTGGGCTGGTTTTCGGACCTGAGCGCCGTTTCCGGTGAGGACGAGGGAACTTCCGACATCACGTTCATGCTTGACTATTTCCCGATCGTTATCCCGCCCGCCACGGACGCTCCGACGGGCGCGGCTACGCCTGAGGAGTCCGACGGTGCCGGTACGCCGAGCGCTCCGCCCGCGGCCGCGCCGGTGGATGGGGCTGCCGGGGATGCCGGCGGAATGCCGTTTGCCGCTTCGGTCGCGCGTCCGGGCCAGGTCTCGACGGACCCGGTGATCCTGCTTCAGAGCGCGGTGTTGGCGGCGCTCCTCGTGTTTCTGATGCCATTCCCCAGCCAGCTCTTCAACTCGACCCTGGACGCGCACGAGGACGAGGTGCGGCGCTGGCTGCGCCTGGATCGCATCGGCTCAGCGGTTGGCGGGTTCGGCGCTTTCTGGGGTTCGTGGCCGGGCGTGGCGGTCTTCACCCTGCTGGCGGCGCTTCTCTACGGCTTCCTTGATCCAGGTTTCGGCTTCAGCCTGAGTTCGCTGGCCACCTTTGTCGGCATGCTCGTCGGGATCGTGCTCGTGACGGCGGCCTTTGCCGTCCCGGTCGTGCTCGCGCATCGACGGCTCGGGGACAGCTGGCGATTGAAGGTCGTGCCGGTCTCGCTCCTCATGGGCGTCGCCTGCGTGCTCCTGTCGCGCCTGACGGGTTTCCAGCCCGGCTACCTGTACGGCTTGCTCATCGGCTTGGCATTCGCCCGCGAATTGTCGAGTGCGGACGAGGGCCGCGCCACCGCCATCGGCGCTGTCCTGATGCTCGTCGTGGCCACGGTGGCATGGTTGGGCCTTGGTGCCTTGCCAGATGGCGACGGGTTCGGCCTTGTGGTCGTGCGCACGAGCCTCGCTGCGCTGATGGTCGCCGGCCTGGAGGGAGTTGCCTTCGGCCTCCTGCCGATGCGATTCCTGCCGGGCGAGCCGCTCTACGCCTGGAACCGGATCCTGTGGGGCGTGCTTCTTGCGATCGGCGCATTCGCGTTCTTCCACATCCTCATCAACCCGGCCTCGGGCTATCTCTCGGACAGCAGCCGCACTCCGCTCTTCACGGTCGTGGGGCTGCTCGTGGGGTTCAGCCTCGTCTCGGTCGCTTTCTGGGCGTGGTTCCGGTTCCGGCCAAGCTCGCCGACGGAGGAGCCCACCGTCAGGTGACGGGTCATCCCGCCGTTCCCTATCAGGGAGGATCGCCGCATGTCATTCCCGATCAGCCGCCCTCGTACCAGCCGCCCAGCCCCCATGTGGTGGATGACCGCGATGGCGTTGGTCGCCGTCGTCCTGTCCGGATGCGCACCAACGAGCGAGCCAAGCAGCACGACCTCAGTCGAGGCGACACCAGAACCGACCGTCTCCGCGCCGAGTGTCGCCGCCAGCCCGACCGCTGGGGCCACTGCGTCGGCCGCAGCGACCATCGCTGCGGATGCCGACCTGGCCGCGTTGCTACCCACTACGCTGGGGGGTGCTCCGGTGTCGGTCGCGCGGTTTGACGGCGGAGATCTGACGGAGGTTCCGCGCCCAGAGCTCCAATCGAGCGACGAAGATCCCATTGGTGGCGCCATGGCTGGCGGCGGCATCGCGGCGGTGGCGGAGGAGCTCGATGTGCCGCCGGCGGAGGTCCAGGGTGCCATGGCCTATGCGCGGGATCACGAACCCGGCTCTGCTCCGCACGCCGTCATCGCGATGCGGGTCGTCGGTGCCGATCCTGCTGCGATGGTCGACGCACTCGCGCTCGCCATCGGCGGCGTGCAGTTCCGGTCAGGCGAACTGACAGTCACGGACGAGACGATAGGCGGAAAGACAGTCTCCGTCATGCAGTTGTCCGCGTATTCGAGTTACCTCTACGCCATCGGTGATGTCGCCTTCATCGTCAAGACCGACGATCCGGATGAGGCCAAGACCGTGCTGCAGGATCTGCCCTAGCCATCCAGGGCAGCCCAAGCCCCGCCGCAAGCTGCCACGCGTTCCGGTACCACTCGACCGTTCGGGGCGAGGCGCCTCGGCAGCCTTGGCGGCGCAGAACAGGTCGGCGGCGGCGCCCAGCCCGATGTCGACGCCGGCGCCGGCCGCGCAGGACGCGAGTCGGCGGGTCGTCTCGTCATTGGTTGCCTTCGGGTTGGCGACGGGCGGCCGCGCAGGGTCACGTTCAGGGTGAGAGAACGACCGGAAGGAGC
>JACCWY010000289.1 GCA_013697395.1 Chloroflexota bacterium
GACGAGGTCAAGGCACAGCAGCCGTAATCCGGGACAGTGCCGCCGACACGATCGACCTGAGCAGGAGCGTTCCGGCGTGGGAATCGACGATCTCGTCATCCAGTTCCTGGCGGGGCTGACCCGCGCCGGGCTCCTGTTCATCGTGGCGGCCGGCCTGTCGCTCGTCTTCGGGGCGATGCGCGTCATCAACCTCGCCCATGGCTCCCTGTTCATGGTGGGCGCCTTCGTCGCCTCCTCGGTCGTCGCGGTCGCCGGCGGTGAGTACGGTCTCCTCCCCGCGCTCGTCGTCTCGGCGATCGCGGCGGCGGCCTTCGGCCTGCTCATCGAACTCGGCGTCCTCCGCCGGCTGTATGGTCGCGAGCATCTGCTTCAGCTGCTCGCGACCTTCGCGATCGTCCTGATCGTAAGTGACCTGGTCAGGCTCGTGTGGGGCGAGGAGAACCTGTCCGTGACACGACCGAAGGCGCTGTCCGGGTCAGTTGACGTCCTCGGCAATCCCTTCCCGATCTACAACCTGTTCATCATCGGTCTCGCCCTGGCGGTCGGCGGCGGTCTCTGGCTGCTCATGAACCGGACGAGTCTGGGGCGCGACATCCGGGCGGCGATCGTCGATCCGCAGATGCTCGGAGGCGTCGGTGTCAACGTGGGCCGCCTGTTCACGGGTGTCTTCGTCCTGGGTTCGGGTCTGGCGGGCATGGCCGGCGCGGTCGCTGCGGGCTCGGGCGCCGTCGGGCTCGGCATGGACGTCGACATCCTCGTCCAGGCCTTCGCGGTGACGATCATCGGTGGGCTCGGGAGCATCCCGGGCACCCTGGTGGGCGCCTGCATCATCGGGCTCCTCGATGCGTTCGGCATCCTGTTCGTGCCGCGCCTCGCGCTGGCGCTGATCTTCCTCGCCATGGCGATCGTCCTGGCCGTCAAGCCATCCGGCCTGTTCGGACTCCCGGAGCGGGCATGATCGCCCGCGCGGATCGCCTGCGCTGGGTGGGCTGGATAGCAGTGCTTGCGATTGCCTTGCCGGCCCCGCTCGTGCTCAGCGAGCTTCAGCTGTTCACCGCCAGGCGGTTCGTCATCTTCGGTCTGTGGGCGACCAGCCTCAACCTGCTCCTCGGGCAGACCGGGCTGGTGTCGTTTGCGCACGCGGCATTCTTCGGCGTGGGAGCCTATTCCGTGGGGCTCATCACGCTGCACCTGGGCTGGCCCGCCGTGATCGGCGTCCCGATGTCGCTGCTGTCAGGCGCGGTCATCGCCTTCCTCATGGGGCTGGTCGCACTCCGAGCGCTCCATCTCTACTTCTCGATGCTGACGCTCGCCATCTCGCAGCTCCTGTTCGTCATCGTCTTCACGTCGTACGACATCACCCTCGGCGACAACGGCATCCACGGGATCGAGCTGCCGGCACTCCTCGGGGAGACGTCGCAGGTCTACTGGTTCGTCGTCGCCGTGGCCGGACTCGGGATCCTGGCCCTGGGACTCGTCTGGCGCTCGCCCTTCGGGGCGGCCCTCCAGGCGATCCGCGACAACCGCCTCCGGGCGTCCTTCATCGGGCTCCACGTCCGACGCTACGAGCTGGCCGCGTTCACCCTCGCGGGGATGTTCGCGGCGCTCGCCGGCTCCCTCTTCACGGTCGTGAACAAGTCGGCCTATCCGAGCCTGCTCGACTGGACCCAGGGCGCCGTGCCGATCTTCATCATCCTCATCGGCGGGATGTACCGCTTCTATGGACCGCTCGTCGGGGCCGTCGCCTACGTCGTGCTCGAGGAGATCGTGACCCGCGAGACGCTCTACTCGAACCTCGTGCTCGGGGCGATCTTCCTGGTCATCGTCCTCGTCGCTCCGACTGGGATCACCGGCATCGCCGAGCGCGTCACCGGCAGGCTCGCCCGACGCGGGACACGGACCGCCGAAGCGGCTCCGCCGGCATCGTTGGCGGAGACACTCGACAACCAGCTCGAGCCGATCAGCCGGGACATCGAGACATGAGCGCGCTGCTGACGGTCCGTGGCGTCTCGAAGTCGTTCGGCGGGTTCCGCGCGGTCGACAGCGTCGACATGACGGTCGAGGTCGGGGAGCGGCGGGCGGTGATCGGCCCGAACGGGGCGGGCAAGACGACCTTCTTCAGTCTTCTCACCGGCCTGCTGCAACCCGACGGGGGGAACGTTCAGCTGGGTGAACGGGACCTCATCGGAATGCCGCCTCATCGGATCGCGACCGCCGGCATCTCGCGAGCGTTCCAGATCACCAACATCTTCGGGCGCCTGACGGTTCGCCAGAACGTCCAGATCGCGCTCCTCGCCGCGTCCGGCCGGACGCGCCGCCTGTGGGGCAACGGCTGGAGCGAGAAGATCGACGAGGCGGACGCGATCCTGGCCGAGATCGGGCTGGCGGCGGCAGCCGATACGCCCGCCGCCGCCCTGTCCCACGGCGATCAGCGCGCCATCGAGCTCGCGATCGCGCTCGCGCATCGGCCGCGGCTGCTCATCCTCGACGAGCCGACGGCCGGGATGGCCCCTGCCG
>JACCWY010000295.1 GCA_013697395.1 Chloroflexota bacterium
TCGCCGACGAGTTCCCCGAGATGGGAGTGCTCGCCCCGCCCTCGATCGGCGGGACGGCTGTTGTGTTGGCCCTCGACGTGTCCGACGCGGAGGCCGTGTTCGCGCGGGCGGTCAGGGCCGGGGCAGAGATCCGACAGCCGCTGGCCGAGATGTTCTGGGGCGACTTGCACGGCCAGCTCGACGATCCGTTCGGGCACCGCTGGAATATCGGGCAGCACCTACGCGATGTGCCGCACGCGGAGATCGTGGCCGCGGCCGCGCAGGCGTTTGGCTGGGATGTGCGATTGGCTGCCGGCCGCACTGGTCTGCGGGTGCGAGCTTTGTCCGGTGCTAGGGGTTTCGGGAAGCAAGTGCGACGCCCTGGCGCTCGGAGGAGGAGGCTGCTCGCGGGCGCCATGGTGCGACTTTAGGCAGGCGCGAGCGTCTCGAGCGCGCACAACGCCGCGAGCGTCAGCGTCACCGCGGCGGTCACCCACAGGGCGGAAAGGCCTCCGCTGAGGGCGAACACCGGCAACAGCGCGACGGCGCCTGCCAGCTTCGCTGCCGAGACCGCCCCGACCATCCGGAGCCGGAACGCCGCGTTGCCCACCAGGTACAGGGCGACTCCACCGCAAAGCGCCAGACGCGCCGCGTCGGAAAGCGGCCCACCGAGATCGTGGATGGCCACCTTCATACCCACCGCGAAGACGATGATTCCGGCGACGATCACGAGGTGCAGGTAGCTGTAGCCGTCCGCCGCTGCCAGCACGGGATCGTCGTGAACATGAAGCCGCGCCTCGGCCGTGCTCGCGAAGCGATCGAAGTAGGTCCACCACAAGCCGATCGTGGCGAGCAAACCCAGTGCCACGACGGCGATCAGGTTGGCGTCGATGGACCGTTCGTCGGCGCTCAGGCCGATCGCGACGATCGACTCGCCCAGGCAGATGATCACGAACAAGCCGTAGCGCTCGGCGAAGTGAGCGACCGCCACCTGCTGCAGGCCGCGAAGGCGCTCGCGAGTGAGCCAGGCGGGGCCGGCGTAGTCGATCGCCACGGCCAGCGTCCAGAGCAGAGCGCGGCCCCCTTCAGCGAGGAACGAGCCGGCGACGAGGAGGGCCATGCCGATGAGCACCGTCGTGGCGAACCCGGCGATCCCCGACCACGAAGCGCTGCCGCGTCTCGACGCATGTGCGTAGAGGACCAGGTGGAGCAGGCGCACCCCGGCGTAGGTGCAGGCGAACAGCGTCGCCCTGTCGGAGAACGCGTGCGGCAGAGAGAGGCCGGCGATGAAGATGCACACCATTCCCAGCAGCAGGACGCCGCGCAGCACCCTCGACTCCTCCTGCTCGGCGTTGGCCGCCCAGACGAAGGCCGACCATGCCCACCAGACAAGCGCCAGCAACAGCATCCCTTGACCGAAGCCGATCCACGAGAGGTCGTTTGCGAGGAACGTCGTGACCTGGGTGACTGCGAACACGAACACGAGGTCCCAAAGCAGCTCGACAGGGCTCGTACGCCGCTCCTGCACCCTCCGATTATTGTCGGCCCCATCTGCTCCCGGCCGGTGAGGCGGCATCCGGAGCTGAGCGAGCGCAGCCATTCGACCGAGCCTCGGCGACGCTAGGTCTCGCTAAAAACTCGTTTCACATTGACGCTTCGTCGCACTCCGGCGGCACAACGCTTCATTGTGAAAGGTGTTCTAGCCGGTCTCCGATCCGCACCACGCCCGCCTGCTCGACGGTGGCGAAGACGCCGAGACAGGCGTCGTTCAGCTCGGTGACCGCACGCAGGACCGCGGGATCCTTCGGTAGCTCGGACTGTGGGTTCGTCGTCATGACGCACCGGTCGGTGCGGTCGACCACGCGGATGACGGCGCCGCCGAGCGCGAAGCGCCGTCCTACCCAGGCATCCTCCGCCAGCCCTGTCGCTGCGAGTTCGAGGAGAACGTTCGGGCGGAACCGCCGGCGGTCGATCTGCGACGCGGGCAGTTGTCTCGCGAGCCACTCGAGCGACGACGTGGTGAGGAGATGCAGCGGCGCGGCGTCGTGGTGGGGCACGGTGTCCTCGCGAGTGACGCGTAGCTCGTCGGCGTAGCGCTTGCTCAGGAATGCATCGAGCTCAGCGCTGCCCGCAGCGAGCTCGCGCCCATCGGGAAGCGTCACGAGCGGTTGCTCTGCAGCGGTCCGTGCGCGCAACTCGAAGAGTCCGTCGAGCCGGCGGAAGCGGCTGGTGGTCTTTCCGCTTCCGAGCTTCCCCGCGCGGTCGGTCACGGCATAGAGCCGGTCACCGGCGACGCCGCGCTCATCCATCTCGACCTCGTCGACCTCCTCGCCGAGCAGCGACTTCACCGGGTACCGCCAGAGCTCGGCGACGGTCGCGACCACCGGGGCAGGGTATATGTCCGCCGAGCCCATGACGATTCCGCCGGCTGATCGGCGCGAGAAGAATTCGTGGATGCGTGGCGCGCGCCGAGGGCCGTAGGGTCTTCGCCATGTGGGTTACTGTCAGGCTCCCACCGTCATGAGCAGGCGCGGGTGGATGCTCTTCGCCTCCATGTGCGTGATCTGGGGCATTCCGTACCTCCTGATCAAGGTCGCGGTCAGCGATCTCAGTCCGGCGACGCTCGTCCTCGCGCGAACCGGCATTGCCGCGCTCCTCCTCCTGCCGATCGCTGCGGCACGGAGCGAGCTGCGCCCTGTTCTCAGGCACTGGGTGCCGGTGCTCGCATTCGCGTCCATCGAGATCGCGATCCCGTGGATGCTTCTCGGGGTGGCCGAGCAGCACATTTCGAGCTCGCTCACGGGATTGCTGATCGCGGCGGTCCCGCTGGTCGGCGCGCTGATCGCCCGGACGACCGGGGCACGCGAGCGAATGGGCGTCCAGAGCGGGATCGGGCTCATCCTCGGCCTGATCGGAGTCGCAGCGATCGTCGGCGTGAACCCAGAAGGCTCCGGAGCGGTGCCGCTCCTCGCGTTGGCGGTGGTGACGATCTGTTACGCGATCGGGCCCGTCATCCTGCAGCGCTATCTGGCCGGGGTGCCCGCGCTCGGCGTACTTGCAGCCGCGCTCGGCGTCACGGCCCTGGCCTACATCCCGATCGCGGCGTTCAGCCTTCCCGACGAGATGCCGCGGGCGACCGTTGTCGGGTCGGTCGTCGCGCTGGCCGTGGTGTGCACGGCGGTTGCGTTTGACGCGCGATGGGCGACCCTGCGAGCTCGCCGCGGCGGGCGACGGCTCGAGGCTCGGCGCAGCTGGCAGCCGTCGCGCGCTCCGACTACAGGCGGTTGCTCGTGCGAGTCCGGCACAGCGAACAGGAGGAGCGACGCCGTCCGGCGGGCTCGACGGCCCGGTCCGGCAGCCAGATCTCCGGCACGATATCGAGCCGGGCGAGTTCGGCCAGCACCCAGGAGTCGATCCGATCGGTCTTGCAGGCCAGCGGTGCCAGCCCCCGCGCCTTGACCGCGTCGGCGATCTTGACGTCCCAGCCAGCGAGCTCGAGCTGGTCGTGAACGAAGCGGGCACCGCTCATCGACTCGATCACCGCCAGCACCGGCGCATTGCCCAGTCGGCGAGCGAGCTTCTCGAACCCATCACGGCCAGGCGGCACCGCGCCGATCCCGACCCGCTCGCCCTCTCGGTCGAGCGCTTGCCAGTCGAGGCGCTTGCGGCTCAGAGATCCAATCCGACGTACAAGATGGCAGGGCCTCCCTTCGTCGTCTCGAGGACGCGTGGAGTTTCCCTTCGCGGGAGGCCCTCCTTCATCAGAGTCCTTACCATCGCCGACCCTGCACGGGCGCCGCCGGCGACGGTCGCTTGACGCGTCGCCTGCCGGATAACCGGGATGTCGGTTCCAAGATGCCGTCGTACAC
>JACCWY010000323.1 GCA_013697395.1 Chloroflexota bacterium
CGCGGCCCCCCCACCCGATAGCATCGGTCCCGTGAAAATCGGGATCGCGGCCACTCGAATGGCCGGCGTCGACGGCGTCACCTTCGAGACGGCAAAGTGGGAGGCCGTGCTCAACGGTATGGGCCACGACCTGCGCCTCTGTGCGGGAGAGGTCGACGCCCTTCGCTTCCAGGCACGTCTCGTCCCACCCATGCACTTCACCTGGGCGCCGGCGGCCCGCGTCTCAGCCGCCGCATTCGATCCGGAGAGCAACCCCGCTGCGGTACGGGCCGAGATCGATCGTCTCGCAGATCTGCTGCTACCCGTGCTCCGTGATTGGGTGCAGGTGAATGCTCTCGACGCGCTGATCGTCGAGAACGCCTGGGCCATCCCGATGCAGCTGCCGCTGGCCGTTGCCCTGCGCCGGATGGTCGAGGAGCGTCGCCTACCGACCATCGGCCACCATCACGACTACTGGTGGGAGCGTGAGCGGTTCGCCACCTGCGTGGTGCCGGAGGTCCTGGAGGAAGCCTTCCCGCCCGACCTCCCGTGGGTGCGCCACGTCAGCATCAACAGCCTCGGTGCGGCGCAGCTGCGCAAGCATCGAGGAATCGACTCTGTCGTCGTGCCCAATGTCTTCGACTTCGGCGACCGACGTCCACGACGCTCTCCGGCCGTGCGCCGCCGATTGCGACAGGAGCTCGGCATGAGCGAGCGTGGCCTCCTGGTCGTGCAGCCGACCCGCGTCGTGCCCCGCAAGGGCATCGAGCTCGCGATTGAGCTGGTCGGGCGCCTCGATGACCCCGATGCCGTGCTCCTGATCACGTCGCCGGCCGGTGACGAGGGCCTTGCCTATCTCGTCGAGCTCGAGCGGCTCGCCGAGCGCCACCGGGTGCGACTGGCATACGCCGCCGATCGTTTCGCCCCTGACGCCGACGGCAAGCCGATCCGCCCCGCCCACTCGCTCAATGACGCATACCTCGCCGCCGACCTCATCACCTATCCGAGCCTGTACGAGGGCTACGGCAACGCGCTGGTGGAGGCCCTGTACTACGGCGTGCCGGTGATGGTGAACCGCTACCCCGTGTACGTTGCCGACATCGCGCCGCTCGGCGTGCGCATGATCGAGATCGATGGCGCCATCAGCGACGACACCATCGAGGAGGTCCGGGCACTGCTCGCCAACCCAAGCAGGATCCGCGAAAACGCGCACCACAACTTCGAGGTCGGGCAAAGGCACCTCTCGTACGGGTTGCTGCGCCGTCGCCTGCGATCGCTCCTTCGTGGCATCGAGGCATCACCATGACCGGTCCCGAGCGCACCCGGCGCGCGAGACTCGGAGTCAACGGGGAGGCGCGTCCTTGCCGAGCGGCCAGGCACCCTCCTCGGCCTCCGCGTCTCAACTTCCTCTCAGATTCTCACCGGCAGAGAGCTACGTCAGATTCAGATGCGTGATCCGTCTGGAATTCCCATGTTGAGAGAATTGACGACGGGTCGCGCCCCCTCCCACGCTCAGGCGGCGACCGACGCTGAATCGACAGTGCCGCTTGCTGTCCGTGGGTAAGAATCCGGTAGGAATGCAGTCCGATGCGCGGCCGCGGAGGCTCACGGCGCGCCCCT
Source organism: Chloroflexota bacterium (assembly GCA_013697395.1). GTDB lineage: Bacteria > Chloroflexota > Limnocylindria > QHBO01 > QHBO01 > JACDBZ01. The sequence continues at coordinate 1,600 of JACCWY010000323.1, forward strand.
TTCAGGCGGTCAGGGCGTAGACGCGCTCGCGGACCTCTTCGAGGTCGACCTCGGGGGTGGAGGTGCCGCCGGTGATGCCGACCCGGGCCTTGCCCTGAAGCCACTCGGCGTGCTCGGCCGCCAGTTCATCCGCATCGGCGACGTGGACGGTGTCGGGCAGGATCTCGCGGCACTTCACGGCAAGCTCCTTGGTATTCGAGCTGTTCTTGCCGCCGACCACGATCATGGCGTCGACCTGCTTGGCCAGCACCACCGAGTCGTCCTGCCGGGTCAGGGTGACCGGGCATACGGTGTTGATCACGCGCAGGTCGTGGGCGCGACGCAGGCAGAAAGCGGCGAATTCCTCGAGCTTGATGGGCAGGATGGTCGACTGCGAGAGCACGCCGATCTTCTTCGTGCGCGGCACGCGCTCCCAGGTGGATCGGTCCAAGTCGTCCACGACCACGTGCTTGTCGCCGGCATACGAACGCACGCCCTTGACCTCGGGATGGTCCTCGTGACCGATGATGCACACCGTGTAGCCGGCCTCCGCCAGCTCGCGGGCGGCCTTCTGCGACTGGAGGACCCAGGTGCATGTGGCGTCGATGACCTCGAGGTCCTCCTTGCCCTTGACCGCCTCGAACTCGCCCTTCGGGACGCCGTGGGCGCGGATGACGAGCGTGCCCCCCTCGACCTGGTCGGCCAGGTCGGCAGTGCGGATGCCACGGTCGCTCAGATCGGCCTTGATGCCGGGGTTATGCACCAGCTGGCCGAGGGTGGTGACCTCCTTGCCCTCGCTTCGCGCATGCTTGGCCTTGTCGATCGCGAGGCGAACGCCGTAGCAGAAGCCGGCGCGCTCGGCGATGCGGACGTCGGGCCGCGTGGTCGTTGTCATTGCATCCATTCTAGGTTGGATGAGGGCTCCGGTCCGAATTCGTCGTCACCGCTCCATCGGGTGCCTCGCAATGAGGGCTCATCCGGCGATTCCCGCGCATTCATGCGTGGGAGGACTGCTGACTGACCAATCCGAGCCGTCGGAGATGGATGCGCGCCAGCGCCACGCTCGGTTGGAGCCGGATGGCCGATACGCGCTCGCCGCTTCCGCCGCTAGCAGTCCCCGGGCGAATGCGCGATCAGGAATTCGACGCGGCCGAGCCAGACGCCGCCGGGCGCTGCTCGGGCGGCAGGAGCGAGGCGATCTCCCGCATGATCCGATCAGTGCCCTCGGTCAGCACCGCGCGGTCCAGGCGGCCCTCCGGCCCGTGCGGCAGCATGAAGGGCTGGCCGATGCGAATCCTCACCCGGGTGGGATGCGGCCACCGCGACCGACCGGGAAAGATGCGGTGCGTGCCGGCGATCCCGACCGGGATGAGCGGTGCGCCCGAACGCATGGCCAGGAACGCGGCGCCCGGCTTGCCCGCCTTGAGATGGCCGTCGCGCGAGCGAGTGCCCTCCACGAACAGGGCCAGGGGCCGGCCGTCGGCCAGGGCCTGGAGGGAGAAGCGCTGGGCTGCGCGATCACCTTCGCCGCGACGGACGAAGTACACGCCCGACTGGGTGGCCAGCCAGCCGACGATCGGCCACCCGCGCATCTCGATCTTGGCCATGAAGTGCACCACGCGGCCGACCTGGTGCCCGGTCGACCAGCCGAGGATGGGCGGGTCGAGGTTCGAGCAATGATTCGACACGAGGATGAAGGCGCCCTCCCGCGGAATGCGCTCGACGCCGTCGATGCGCGCGCGGAAGAGGAAGCGCGCCAGGAAGCCGGTGATCGCGCAGCCGGGGTGATAGAACCAGCTACGCATCGAGGCGCTCCAGTGCCTCGATGATCGCTTCGACGCACGCGTCCACCGCCAGCTTGCCGGTGTCCAGCACCAGCGCGCCGGGCGGGATGCGCAGGGGGGCGACCGCCCGGCCCGAGTCGGCGGCGTCGCGGCGGCGGATCTCCTCGAGGTATTCGTCGACCCGGTCCGGGCGGCCCATCTCATTGGCGCGCCGCGCGGCTCGCACTTCCGCGTCGGCGGTCAGGAACACCTTCATCGTCGCCTCAGGCAGGATGACGGTGCCGATGTCGCGGCCGACCATGACGACACTCCCTCGCCACGCCGCCGCGCGCTGCACGCCGACCATCGCATCGCGCACCTCGGGATGCCGGCTGACGGCACTCACCGCTCGGTCGACCCGCGGGGACCGCACCTCCAGGGTCACGTCGCGCCCGTCGAGGAGCACGGTCTCGAGGCGGTCGGTCTGGTCGGGACGAGCCCGCTCGACCTCGATCGGACACGCGTCGACGAGCGTTGCCAGCGCCGGCCCGTCGTCCAGATCGACGTCGCGCTCCAGCGCGGCCAGGGTCAGCGCCCGGTACATGAGCCCGGTGTCGACGAACGTGGCGTCGATGCGCTGGGCAAGCGCGTGGCCGATGGTGCTCTTGCCCGCGCCCGATGGCCCGTCGATGGCGACCGTCGTGCTCATCGTCTGCGCGGCTCACCGGCCAGCGCGGCCACCTCCACCGGTCGCAGCTGCCGCCACTGTCCCGAACGCAGTCCGGTGATCCGAAGCGGGCCGATTCGGGTCCGTACCAGGCGCTCGATGCGGGCATCAACGGCGGCGAAGAGGCGCCGTACCTCGCGCTTTCGTCCCTCACCGATCCGGACGGACAGCCAGGCGCCCTCCTCCGACCGCTCGCGCTCGATCTCGGGCGGAGGGAGGGCAAACCGCGCGGCAAGCAGGCGCGCCGGGCCGTCCTCGAGCGTGACCCCATCGCGGAGCTGCTGGAGGATGGCGCGCATGGGCGGGGGGGAGACGAGCGCCGCGTACTCCCGCTCGTTGCCGTAGCGCGGATGGACCACGCGGTTCGCCCAATCGCCATCGTTGGTCAGGATCATGAGGCCCTCCGACTCGACGTCGAGGCGGCCCGCCGGCCACAGCCGCTCACCCCCTGCGTCGACCAGTCCCACGACCGATCGCCGCCCCCGTTCGTCGTGGGCCGAGGAGAGATACCCGGGCGGCTTGTGGATGGCGAGGTGCACGGCGCGGGAAGCCGTCGGCAGCGGGTGACCGTCGACCTCGATCCGGTCGACGGCCGGGTCGGCGGATGCGCCGAGCTCGGCCCTGCGGCCGTTGACCGAAACGCGTCCGTCGGCGATGAGCTCCTCGGCTCCCCGGCGCGAGGCCAGTCCGGCGCGGGCGATGAGCTTCTGGAGCCGCTCACTCGCCATCGGCGAGGTCGGCGCCGCCGGCTGCCGGCCCCGGCATCGCCGTCAGGGCGGTCAGCTGCGCCGCGTCGCTCGAGAGCGGCGGCAGGTCGTCAAGCGAGGTGAGCCCGAAGCGCTCGAGGAACGTGAACGTGGTCCCGAACAGGACCGGCCGGCCGGGCGTGTCGCGCCGCCCCGTCTCGGCGACCAGCCGGCGATGGAGGAGGGAGCGGATGACGTAGTCGGAGTCGACGCCTCGGACCCGCTCGACGTCGCCGCGCGTGCATGGCTGGCGATACGCCACGACCGCGAGCGCCTCGAGCGCCGCCGTCGACAGGCGCGCCTCCTCCCGCGCCGCATAGGCGGCCAGGCGGGCGCCCACCTCCGGTGCGGTGACGAGCTGCCAGGCGTCCTCGTGACGCTGGAGCCGGATGCCGCGCTCCTCCTCCTGCAGGCGCTCGGCCAGCGCGGCCAGCGCAGCCTCGGCCCGGACGCGCGTCACGTCCGCCAGCTCGGCAATCTCGGCGCTCGTCAGCGGACGCTCGGCGATGAACAGCAATGCCTCGAGGAAGGCGCCGACGTCAGCCGCGCCGCCGTGGTCGGTCACGCTCCCGACTCCGCCGACTCGACGAGGATCGGTCCGAAGACCTCGTCCTGCTCCGCCGTCACCTGCTTCCGTCGGACGAGCTCGAGCGTGGCGAGGAACGTGACCGCCGCCTCGGTGCGGGAGCGACAGCGAGCCAGGATCGACTGGAGGAGGACCTTGCCGCCTCCCGACAGCGCCCGGCGCAGGACATCGATCTGCTGTCCGATCGTGATCTCGCGGGCAACGATCTCAGGCGGCGGTGCGACCGGCTCGGGGATGGCGGCGAGGGTCGCGAGGGCTGCCGCCAGCACGCCGGCCGGCATCGGGTCGGAAGGCGAGTCTGGCAGGTCCGACTCGCGGGGCTCGCGTCGCATGGCGGGAGCGGTGCCATCGCGGGCGCCGAGCCCCACGGCCGCATCACGCAGGGCACGGTACTCGATCAGGCGGCGGCGGAGCTCACCCTCGTCGACCTCCTCCGCGGCGTCGGGCAGCGGGGGCAGCGGCTCGGACGGCAGGATGCGCTTCGATTTCAGGAAGATCAGCTGTGCTGCGATCACGACGAACTCCGACAGGTTGACGGCGTCGACGGGATGGCGCGCCAGGTGCTCCACATAGGCATCGGAGACCTCGGCCAGCGGCACGGTCAGGATGTCGAGCTGGCGCGACTCGATCAGGTGGAGGAGGAGTTGGAGCGGCCCCTCGAAGTCCGGCAGGGCGACGGTGAAGGAGGCATCGCCGATCGGCACGGCGACGCCGGGGTCGGTGTCGATCGGGGTCGGCCGCATCCGGTCAGCTTGCGTCATCGGCACTGCTGAGCGCGCCAAGCAGCCGTGCGTCATCGTCGCCGGTGGGCGTGCCACGGATGAAGTCGCCGACGCGTGGACGGCAGCCGGCCGCGATCGCGAGCTCGGCCGACATCGGCTCATGGTGCAGGTACAGGTGGAACGGATGCCGCCACCCCGCAGGCCTCGGATCGGCCAGGCGGCGCAGGACCGATGGGGCGAGCGCCTCGAGCACCACGCCGGCGACTCGGTGCCACAGCCGCATCCGATGACCCTTCGCGGCGTCGTGGAGGAGTGCCGCCCCCAGCAGGTCGGGATCGGCATGCCCGCCGCGCAGAAGCCTCTCGGCGACGTCGAGGCCGTGACGGCGATCGGCGATCGGCATCGTCTCGAACAGCGCCACACCGCCCGCCGGGAGCGTTCGGCGGACGAGCGCCTCCTCCTCCGGCTCGACGCGCGCACGAACGTGGGCCACGAACTGACCGACCCTATGCACCGGTCAACGCCCGCGACAACGGGCCTGCCAGGCCGAGCAGTCCGCGCAGCGGGCTGCCCGGCAGGAAGACCAGGACCAGAAGGATGATGACGCCGTAGGGGGCGTACTGCCGGACGACCATCGCCTGTCGCGGCGGCAGAAAGGCGATCAGCACGTTGTAGCCGTCGAGCGGCGGAATGGGGACCAGGTTGAAGATGGCGAGCAGCAGGTTGAGCGTCACGATCAGCTCGACCAGCCGCAGGAAGAACCCGTCCTCGACGCCGGCGATTCCCAGCACGCGGTAGAGACTCGCGAAGCCGACGGCCACAACGACGTTGGCGATCGGCCCCGCGAAGGCGACCAGGGCCATGCCGCGCCGCCCGTCGCGCAGCGCGGCGGGGTTGACCATGACCGGCTTCGCCCAGCCGAACCCGGCGACCACCAGCATCACCGCGCCGAGCGGATCGATGTGCGGGATCGGGTTCAGCGTGAGGCGGCCCATGGCACGCGGCCGGCGGTCGCCGAGCTGATCTGCGACGAGCGCATGGCTGAACTCGTGAAAGGTCAGGCCGACCAGGAGGGCGATGACCCCGGCGATCAGGCGCTCGATCGAGGTGTCGCCGAACAGCATCAGGCCAACCGCGGCAGGAAGTCACCCAGCAGCGTCACGAGCCGCTCGGCCCCGAGCCGTCCCATCTCGATGACCTCCTCGTGGTTCGCACCGGCCGCGACGTCCTCTGTCGCCTTGTTCGTGATCAGGCTGAACCCGATCACGCGGCGGTCGGCGTGGCGCGCCACGATCACCTCGTGCGCCGTGCTCATGCCGACTGCGTCACCGCCCAGCAGCCGGAGCATTCGCATCTCGGCGCGCGTCTCGTACGACGGGCCGGCCAGCATGATGTAGACCCCCTGGCGCAGCGACACCCGCGTACGTGCCGCAGCCTCGAGCGCGCCCGCGCGCAGGCCGGAGTCGTACGCGTCGGTCAGCGGCGGGAACCGCACCCCGAAGCGGTCGAGGTTCGGCCCGGTGAGCGGATTGTCGCCCGAGAGGTTGATGTGGTCGGTCATGAGCATCACGTCGCCGGGGTCGTAGTCCGGGTCTAGCCCGCCGGCCGCGTTCGTGAGCACCACGGTCTCGACTCCGAGCGCGAGAACAGCGCGCAGCAGGAGGGTGGCCTCGCGGTGCGAGTGCCCCTCGTACGAGTGCACCCGACCGGACAGCACGACGGTCGGGATCCCTCGCACGGTGCCCGCCACGAGCTCCCCTGCATGGCCTGCCACGCTGGCGGCCGGGACGTACGGGATGTCGCCGTAGGGCAGGCGCAGGCGCGGCTCGGGGTCGAGCAGCTCCACGACGCCGCCTAGGCCGGAACCGAGGACGATCACCAGGCGGGGCGCGCCAAGCGGCGGCTCGGCGCTCAGACGCGCTCCTATGGCCTCGGTTGCTTCGGCGATGCGCCGGTCCAGCTCCGCGCCGTGGACTCCGTCCGGGAGCGCGCCGAGGGCCGGTTCGGCCACCTACATCCGCTCCAGCAGGTCGCGCTTCTTGGCCTCGTACTCCTCCGGCGTGATCAGCCCCTTGTCGCGGAGCCCGGCGAGGCGCTCGAGCGTCGCCCCGAGATCCTCCGCCGCGCTGCGTGGAGCCGCAGGCTCGGGGGGCGGCGCCGGAGCTGCCTCGCGTGGCGCGCCTTCCGCCACGTCGCCGTGGACTGCGACGCGGTCGGACCCGGCACGCGGCGGCGTCGGTTCGGCGCGCTGCATCTCAGGGATCTGCTCCGCCCGCTGGTACCGGGGACGCGCGAGCTCGGGCTGCTCCAGCATCTGCTTCTGGTTGAACATCGCCTTTTTGAAGTCGACCGGGTCGGCGATCATCGGAAAGTCGGCGACGTTCCCACCGCCCGCCTCCTCGGCCGCCGTCAGGATATCGAGCGTGCCGAACCCGAAGACGCGCCCGAAGAGGCTCTGGTCCAGCCGGGCGTCGTTGATCTTCTCGAGGCTCGAGTCGGACACGCTCTTGTTCAGCACCCCCTCGGCGCGCATCACCCGACGGGTGGTGATGAGCCACTCCTGGTTGCGCCAATCCCACAGCACGAACCCGATGAATCCCAGCGCGCTGATGAGCCCGACGAGCGCCACGATCGTGAGGATGCCATCGACCATGGCATTCCCGATCTCGGGCTGCCCGTTCAGGAAGATGATGATGCCCAACGCAACGATCGCGAGCACGATCCACAGCCAGGTCCGAGCGATCACCGCAAACCAGTGCTGACGGCTCTCGTAGACGACCTCCTCGCCGCGGCTCAGAAGGTTCCGCGCGTAACTCATCGGCCTCGTACGCTCCCGCTGCTGTGGGTCCGCTCTAGGCTCTCGGATGCGCCATGGCGTAGACCTCGCGCACGCGTTCGCCGGTCAGGTGGGTATAGAGCTGGGTGGTGCTGATGCTAGCATGGCCGAGCAGGGCCTGGACCACGCGCAGGTCGGCTCCTCCCTCGAGCAGATGGGTCGCGAAGCTGTGCCGGAACGTGTGTGGCGTGACCCGCTCGGCAACGCCGGCAGCCAGCGTCCAGTGCTTCACCAGCGTCCAGACCGATTCGCGGCTCATCCTGTTGCCCCGCCGGCCGACGAACACGGCCGGCGTCGGCTTCTTGGCCGTCCATTCGCTGCGCGGACCGATCCGGTACCGGTGCAGGCGCTCGCGCGCCTCGTCCCCCATCGGCACGCGCCGCTCCTTGTTGCCCTTGCCGATCACCCGCACCTGCTGATTCGCCATATCCACGCGGTCGGTATCGAGGCCGACGAGCTCGCTGACTCGCAGGCCGCAGGCATACAACAGCTCGAGGATGGCTCGGTCTCGTATGCCGATCGGCTCATCTGGCGGCGGC
>JACCWY010000368.1 GCA_013697395.1 Chloroflexota bacterium
ACCTGGGCGGCGAGCGGGTTCCCCTGTCCCCAGGAAGGAGACGAGTCATGAGCGAGCCCCGGTTGGCGGAAACCATCGTGAACGTCAGCCGTCGCCACTTCATCAAGGCGGGCGCGACGCTGGGCGGTGGCCTGGTACTCGCGGTTCACCTGCCCGGCCGCTGGCCGGGCGCAGAGGCCGCCGAGTCGGGGCGGGTTGACGAGGCCGCCGACGGCGGAGCGCCATTCGCCCCCAACGCCTTCTTGCGCATCGCACCCGACGGAACGGTCACGGTGCTCTCCAAGCACAGCGAGATGGGGCAGGGTGTCTACACGTCCCTGTCCATGGTGGTCGCCGAGGAGCTGGACGCCGACTGGCGGAAGGTGAGGGTCGAGGCTGCTCCGGCGCACCCGGACTACGCGCACAGCCAGTGGGGAGGTCTCCAGGGGACGGGCGGGAGCACCAGCTCGCACGAGTCGTTCGAACAGATGCGCAAGGCCGGAGCCACGGCGCGCTCGATGCTGATCGCCGCCGCCGCCGCTGCGTGGGGCGTCGATGCCGCCGCCTGCCGGACGGAGAACGGGTCCGTGATCCACTCGGGAGGCAGAAAGCTCGCGTACGGGGAGCTCGCGGAGCGCGCCGCGAACATGCCCGTGCCCGCGGACGTCGCGCTCAAGGAACGAAAGGATTTTCGCCTCATCGGGAAGGCCACCCCGCGGCTCGACTCGCCCGAGAAGACGAACGGCAGCGGCATCTTCGGCATGGACGTCAAGGTACCGGGGCTCCTTACCGCCGTCGTCGCCCGCCCGCCGGTGTTCGGCGGCAAGGTGAAGAGCTTCGACGGAGCGCGCGCGAAGGCCATTCCAGGGGTGCGGGCCGTCGTGGAGATCCCATCGGGCGTGGCGGTGGTGGCGAACGACTTCTGGACCGCGAAGCGCGGCCGCGATGCGCTGGAGGTCTCGTGGGACGACGGGCCGCTCGCCCGGCTCGACAGCGCCGAGCAGGGCCGCGAGTACGCCGAGCTGGCCCGGCAGACGGGAGCGATCGCGCGGCGCGACGGCGATCCAGACAAGGCGTTCGCCGATGCGCCGAAGAAGATCGAGGCCGTCTTCGACTTCCCCTACCTGGCCCACGCCAGCATGGAGCCCCTCAACGCGACGGCGCACGTGCGGGACGGTGAGGTGGAGGTCTGGGCGCCGACGCAGTTCCAGACCATCGATCAGGCCGCCGCGGCCAGGATCGCCGGCGTGGAACCGGCGCAGGTCACGCTCCACACGGTGCTCCTGGGCGGGGGCTTCGGACGCCGCGCCAACCCGGCGGCCGACTTCGTGAGCGAGGCCGTGCACGTGTCCAAGGCCGTGGGCGCGCCGGTCAAGGTCGTGTGGACGCGCGAGGACGACACACGCGGCGGGTTCTACCGGCCGCGGACGCATGTCACCGCGCGCGTGGGCGTCGGCGCGGACGGAAGGCTCGTGAGCTGGGAGAGCCGCGTCGTGAACCAGTCCATCGTCCGCGGCACGCCGTTCGAGAAGTTCTTGTTCAAGGACATGGTCGACGGCACCCAGGTCGAGGGCCTGGCCGACCTATCGTACGACGCCTGGAGCGTGCTGGTGGCCTACCACATCGCGCCCGCGGGCGTGCCGGTCCTGTGGTGGCGTTCAGTGGGCCACTCGTTCAGCGCGTTCGTGAAGGAGACGCTGATCGACGAGTGCGCGACGCTGGCTGGCGAGGATCCGGTGGCGTACCGCCTTCGGCACCTGGATAAGCATCCACGCCAGCAGGCGGCTCTCCGCCTCGCGGCGGACAAGGCGGGTTGGGGCAAGCCGGCCTCCGGCCGATTCCAGGGTGCGGCGGTGCACGAGTCGTTCGGCTCGATCGTGTCGCAGATCGCCGAGGTCTCGATCGCCGACGGGGGCGGCGTACGTCTGCACAAGGTCACGTGCGTTATCGACGCCGGCTCCGTCATCAACCCGGACACGGTCACCGCGCAGATGGAGTCTGGCATCGTCTTCGGGCTGTCAATGGCACTCTACGGCGCCATCACGCTGAAGGACGGGCGCGTGGAGCAGTCGAACTTCCACGACTACCCGGTAGTGCGCATGAACGAGATGCCGGAGGTGGACGTGCACATCATCGAGAGCGGCGCGCAGATGGGCGGCGTCGGCGAGCCGGGCGTTCCCCCGCTGGCACCGGCGATGGCGAACGCGATCTTCGCGGCCACGGGCAAGCGGCTGCGCTCGCTCCCCATCCGCCCCGCGGACCTGAAGCGCGCCTGAAGCCGATCCCCACGATCCTGGCTGCGATCTTGCCCCCGATCCTCATCCTGCGCCGGTTCGCGCCTCGGGGCCGGCTCGCGCTCCTGCTGTTGCTGCTGGTCCCGCCAACGAGGGCCGCGAGCGCCCGGCGATCGGAACGAGACGGTGACGGGATCGCGCGCTACGAGGTCTGGGTGATCGACCAGGCCGACTCCCGACCCGAGGGAGGCGGAACGCTCTACGTCTACGACGGCGCGGCTCTGGCCGCGGGAGCCGCCACCGCGGTCCCCGAGGTGGTGGATCTGGGAGCGGCGGCCCAGGCGTTCTGTGTCGAGCGCACGGGGTCCGTGCCGCGGCGGCCGCACATGCTCTCCTTCAACCACGGCCAGACGCATGCGATCGTCTCCTACGTCGCATCGGGGCACGTCCTGTTCCTCGACGCCGCGACGCGCGCGCCGGTCGCCTGTCTGGACGTCGGCAAGGAGGCGCATGCGGCCCTGCCCGCGCCGGACCAGTCCTTCGTGGTGGTCGCGAACCAGGGCGGCAAGCGTTTGGAGCGGATCCGCACGGACTACGCCGCCGGCACGTTCGCGCACGAAGCGTCGGCCGCCATCGACCTCGCCGCCTGCCGCACGCCGAGCGGCGCCTCCTGCGAGGACGCGGGACTGCGGCCCGACAACGCGCCGATCTGCCCCGTGATCGAGTCCAGCGGACGCCTCGCCTTCGTGACGCTGCGCGGCGGAGGCCTGCTCGTAGTCGACGTCACCACCACTCCCATGGCCATCGTCGCGGAGTACGACCGCAGGATGGTGCATCCCAACGGATGCGGGGGGGGCCGAGGCTGCCGGGAAGATCTATCTGCGCGCCGGCGGCGGCAGTCCGGCCGAGCCGACCCACGCCGACCTCTACGCCTTCCCTCTCGCGCCCTTCGCCGCCGGGCGGCATGCTCCGAACACGCCCGCTCCCGTGCGGGTCTTCAGCCACGACGAGCGCCGCTTCGTGGACGCGCATGGCGGCGCCCTGACGAAGACCGGACGCTACCTGTGGGTCGGCGACCGGTTCGCGAACCACATCGTGGTGGTGGACACGGCGGAGGACCGGGTGGTGAACGAGATCGGCCTGTCCGGTGGCCCGTCGGGAGATCCGGCGCCGGACATCATGGACGTGGCGCCGGCGGGCGACTGGGTCTTCATCTCGCTGCGCGGTCCGAAGCCGCTGAGCGCGAACGTACACGGCCACGACAACGCCGTGGGCAGCACACCTGGCGTGGGCGTGGTGCGGGTGGACGAGGATGGCTGGCACGGCGAGCTGGTCGGGGTGGCGCGGATCTCGCGCCTGGTGGAGGGCGAGGAGCGCGCCGATCCGCACGGCTTGAAGGTGCGCTGGCCCTGACGGGGACGGAGGGTGCTTGATCGAGCGCCTGCAGCACCGCAATCTGACCCAACGCGTGCCGGCGCCCTTCCGCCGGCGAGACGGGATCGCCCAGAGGAGGCCCATGAACGAAGACCTCTTGTCCGCGTTCGACGCCGTACGCGCCTCCGGCGCCCGGGGCGCGGTCGCCACGCTCGTGGCCACCTTCGGCGGCTCCTCGAAGAGGCTCGGCAGCAGGCTGTGGGTCGGCTGCGACGGCCGCCGGATCGGCTCCGTCACGCTGGGAGGCTGCGTGGACGGCCGTGTCGCGGAGGAAGCTGCGGCCGTCGCGGAAAGCGGCCAGCCGCGGCTCGTGAACCTGGCACTCGGGGACGAAGATGCCTTCGACTTCGGGATGAGCTGCGGCGGCGCGATCGAGGTGTTCATCGAGCCGGTCCCGGCCGCGCCGCTCCTGTCGCCTCTGACCGCAGCGATCGAAGTCCTCCGTACCGAGCTCGGCGCGCGCCGCAGCGCGGTGCTCGCGACACCCCTCGACGGCTCGCCGGAACGCCCCGTGCTCCTTGAAGACAGCCGTGCTCGCCCACCGTATGGCGAGGATCTTCACCGGGTCGTCCTCACGGGGGTGGCCGCG
>JACCWY010000369.1 GCA_013697395.1 Chloroflexota bacterium
TTCGCCGTCGACCCGAGCGGCAAGCCGGGCGGCTTCGACGACAAGGCGCGCGAGACGGCGCCGACCCGAATCGAATCAAAGGACGTCGACGCGATCAACCGGACGATGCGAGCCCGTTCACCGCAGAAGGCCTGGGCCTCAGTCAGGGACAAGGATTTGCCGTGGCTGGCGGCGGTATCCCGAGACTGGGACCTCGCGGAGCTGCAAGATCCTGCGTGGCAGCAAGCCGCGGCGGCGCTTGAGACGGCGCTTGCTGCCCTGATCGAGAAGGGTAGAGGCGTCTCGGTGTCGACCAAGATGCTCCACCTGAAGCGGCCGAGGTTGGTGCCCGTCCTCGACAGCCTCGTGGTCGAGCAGCTTGGCGCACGGATGCCGTCCACGCCCGCAAAAGCTGTGGTGTTGATCGGCCACGTGAGGCAGGTGGCTCATCACAACCGGGAGGCCCTCGACCGAATCATCGACCATCTCGCAGCGCAAGGAGTCGACCGATCCGTGGTTCGCGTCCTCGACGCGCTGCTCTGGGGCAGCCATAAGGCCTCATGGATCGCACCGTTGGCGCCCGTCATCGCGCGCTGGCGGGCAGCGAAATGACGTGGCTGAAGCCGATCAATTTCCGAGCTTCTGTCTGAGAAGCATTCCGAGCTCTCGCTCTCCGGCGGCCCCAAGGCCCGTTGCGCGCTGGAGCGGGATGTTCCACCCCGCGAACCCGACGCGTCGGCCGGCGACCGATGCGGAGCCCACCCACCATCTGATCAGCGCCAGCGTCCCGGTCTCGTCGATATGCACGTCCAAGCGGTGCTGCAGATGAGCCGAGACGGTCTTGCCGGCGCAGATGACAGCTCGCATCGGGAATGTTCGGATCTGCCACTCCAGGAACGGCAGATCCTGCTCGAGCAGTCGCCGCTGCTCGGTGCCGTCGATCCTGCCCAGCGCTGACCATGTTGGATCTGTGGCTTCCTGCACAAGATCGAGGTGTGCGGCAGTTCCGTCGCTAAGGCTCGCCCCGAGTCCGTCGACCACTCGTTGCAGCGGGCCGAACCACCTATAGACGGGCTTGCCCGGGTCGAAGTACTCGCGCATCCACTGGATCGCCTCGTCGCACTGCCCGTCGTTGAGGTCAGAGCGATGGATGGCCCCGAAGGAGTCGAGCGTCGCGAAGCGCTGTCGGCTGCGGGTCAGGAGCTCGCCGTTACCGTCGGTATATTCCTGATCGGAGGGATTGAGTCCGACAGTCGCGATTCGTGCCGTGGCTGGGTCGCCGAAGAACAGCACTGGCAGGCTTCCTGGCACCGAGTACGGTGACGGCGGCCGGCGAAGTCGTGCGTGCAGCTCTGAGCGGACTTGATCGGTCACGATGTGAGCCTAGTCCCGGGCTCACTTCGGGCGAGGTACCGGACTGCACGGAAGCGGCGGCGCAGTCCTGCTTCGGGTAGCTTGGCGCCATGACGCTCGCTCAACGGATTGTCGAAGCCCTCCGCTCTGCGGCACTCGATGACGATCAACTGGCGGCGCAACTCGGGGTCGTGCGGCAGCAGATCAACCAGACCTGTCGGGCTCTTGAGACGCGAGGGGTGCTATCGCGCGGCGTCGGTCCGAGCGGTAAGATCGTGAACGGCCTAGCCGGTTCGTCCGCTCCTCCATTGGTCGTGCCAGCTCACCCGGCACCGCCTCGATCAACCGTCGCCGGGGCTCTGGCCGAAGATGAGGTGAAGACTGCGATCCGCGATCGCTTCGAGGCGCAGGGCTTTACGGTCGAAATCGCCTGGGGACGCGTTCGCGGCATTGACGTCGAAGCCCGACGAGGCGATGAACGTTGGGCAATCGAGGCGAAGGGCGAGGCGGCGACCGACCAGATGGGCGGCAACTACTTCCTCAACGCCCTGGGCGAGCTGCTACAGCGCATGTCCGACGACCGCGCGCGCTACGCAATCGCCCTGCCAGAGAACCGGCGCAACCTGAGCCTGGTCGAGCGCTTCCCCGATTTGGCCCGCCGGCGCCTGGGGCTCACCATCTTCTTCGTTCGACGGGACGGCAGCGGCTATGCCGTCCGGGAAGTTGCGCCGCCCGATGCCCTGTGATCACACCTGGGGCGCATCTCAGCCCAATCGCCGCTGTCTGAAAACTACCCTCAGAGTTTCCACGAAACCCAGCGCGGTTCCGCTAGAGCAGCAGGAGGCGAGTGCGTGCCTGAATCCCTGATGTTCGTCCAGTTCCCTCATCCAGGCTCCGAACACCAGCCGACCGGATCCTCGATGGAGTGGAACCGCCGCGACCACGCCCGGAAGTTCCTCAGGGCTCACGGCGCGTACATCTCGGAGGGAGAGCTGCGAACGGGACCCTTCGTCTTCTGGGGCGAGTGGGAGCCGCAATCCCGGGTACTGGAGACGTTTCCGAACCAGGGCCGTGATAACCCGCGCTGGCTCCATGAACCGTACTGGCGAGTGCCGCGTCATTTGCGGCTGCTGCAGAACACAGACCCGCTCGTGTTCGGCGACCGCTTCCTCTACAGCAACTGTCGCCAGGGGAGGAATCGGAAGCTGCGCGAGCTCGCGCCTGGCTCGCTGGTGGTCTTCGGATCGAAGCTTCTGGGTGAGTTCGTCCTGGATACGGTGTTCGTGGTTGCCGACGGCGCCGAAGACTTCGCGACGGGATCGGCCGACGAGGTTCAGTGCGAGGACTGGGTCCGCGCGGTGGTGTTCGAGCCCCTTCGCCTGAGCGCGAAAGGTGGAAGCCAGGTGTTCCGGCTGTACCCGGGGAAGACGTACGAGGAAGCGCCCTCCGGTCCGTTCAGCTTCGTTCCGTGTAGACCATACGATGCGGACGGCGCTGCGTTTCCGAGGCCAGTACTCCGACTGCCTCGTCGGTGGATCCAGCCCAACCTCGCGATGGGCGCCAAGGCCACGGTGGCCAGCACGGCGGAAATACGGGCGCTGTGGGACGAGATCGTCGACCAGGTGGTCACCAAGGCCGGACTCGCTCTCGGAGTCCACCTGGAGGCTCCGCCGCGTCTGGACGATGGTGTGGCGCGACCGTGAGAGTTCGGTGACTGGGGCGCGGCGATCTGCGACCAGTTTCCTGGCCCTGGCAGGAGGGCTTGGTTCGTTCGCCGTGGATGCGCTGTACGTCGCCGCGACTGCCCAGCAAAGCGTGACACCGCCCGGCGGACGCTTCGTGTTCGTGGCGCTGTGGATCGCCGCAGCCGGCCTGCTGGCGGTGTCAGGCGCCTTCAGGCATCGTCCGTCGGCTCGGGCCTCGGTACTCGGCCCCAATGCCGCGATGCTCATTGCCCTCGGCGTGCCGGCCGTCTTTCGATTGGCATCCCGCTGTTGCTGTGCGGTGTGCTCGTCGCCGTGGGTGCGATTCGCGCCGCTGAGCTGGCACAAATTCCGAAGTGGGTCGGCGTGGCTGGCCCGGTCGGTCTGCTGCTCGCGGCCGGCATCGGCGTGGCCATCGGCTTCGTGCTGACCGACTTGTGATGCCTAGGATCTCGTGGTTGCGGCGATGACAGCTCCCCATATCCTTGAGCTCGCGCGCGGCGTCGCGTCCGACCTGGCGGCCGATGGTGCCCTGGCCGTCGTGCTTGCCGGTAGCCAGGTCAGAGACGATGCCACGGAGCTGTCCGACATCGACCTGTACGCCATCGGCGTTGGAGCGCCCTATGCGTTACGAGTGGTTGACGATCGGCTGGTCGCCGTGTCGTGGCGCACCGAGGACGAGGAGCGGTCGGCTTTCCGCCGTCCGGCCTCGGTCGGTGCCACCGTTCCGGCCTGGCGCGCGGCGCTGGTGCTGCACGACACCGCCGGCGTGGCCGAGCGGCTGCAGCGTGAGGCGGAGGCGTTCGAGTGGGCGGCCATCGCAGCGCGGTGCGACACGTGGGTTGCGGAGACCACCACCGGCTACGCGGAGGAAGTACTGAAGCTGGTATCGGCGCGACGCCGGGGAGATCGGGTGGTGGCGGCTATCCAGCGCTCGGTGCTGGCCCTGCGCCTGCCGCTGGTGATGGCCGTGCAGCATCGCCTGCTGTACGAGACGGAGAACCGACTCTGGTCGCAGGTCGCCGACGCGATAGGCCAGCGGTGGTCAGCCGCGCACACCGCCGCGCTCAGCCTCCGGCCTGGGGAGGATGCCGATCGCGCGGCGCTGACACTCTTCGGGCTGGCCGTGAGCGAAGTCCGCTCGCTGCTTACGCCGAGCCAGCTGGCGGTGGTCGACCTGGCCCTGCATGCGGCGCGCGAGGAGGCCGATGGGACCGAGCTGGTCTGACACGTTTAGCATGAATCGGGTGAGGGCATCCCACCGGCGATCTGTTGCCAGCGTCATTGCCCTTGGCGGCGCGCTGGGTGCGTTCGCGGTGGACGCGCTCTATCTGGTGGCCATCGCGCAGCAGGGCGTGACGCCACCCGGCGGCCGCTTCGTGTTTGTGACGCTCTGGATCGCAGCGGCCGGCTTGCTGGCGGCGATCGGCGCTTTCGTGCATCCGCCGGGGTCACGCGCCAGGATGCTCGGCCTCGGCGCTGCCATGCTGTTCGCCCTGGCCGTGCCGGCTGTCTTCTCGATCGGCATCCCGCTCATGCTGTGTGCCGCGCTGGTCGGGATGGCGGCCTTGCGCGCCGCCGAGCTCGCGCAGGTTCCGAAGTGGGTGGGGCTGGTGGGTCCGCTCGCTGCGCTGGCCCTTGCGGGCCTGGGCGTGGTGGTCGGCTTCGCAATCACCGACTTCTAATGAGTGAGGCGGCCAAGCGTCGAGTTCGTCGTCGGATCAGCCCAACCAGGGACACGATGCCGCCGGCAGCACGAGGGCATAGACCATCAGGACTGCGACGCCACCGAGAAGTCCGAGCGCAAGCTGGATCACGAACGCTTCGCCGCTGACCGGGTAGCCGTGGGTGAAACAGCTGAGCCGGGCCAACGGTTCAGTCGCCCACGCGCATGCGGATGTGCTTGAGCTCGTAGCAGCGGTCGAGGCCCTCGGGTCCCAGCTCGCGCCCGAACCCTGACTCCTTCCAGCCGCCAAAGGGTGCCGCGAGCTCCGTCACATCGTTCACGTTGACACCGACGCCGCCGGCCTCGAGCCGTTCGGCGACGTGGAGGCAGCGCTCGAGATCGCGACCGAACACGTACGCCGCCAGACCGTAGGGCGTGGCGTTCGCTAGGGCGATGGCATCGTCGAGGTCGGTGAAGCGGCTGATCGCGGCGACGGGCCCGAACGTCTCCTCCCGCATCACCTGCATCTCAGGACGGACCTCGGTCAGCACCGTGGGCTGATAGAAGAAGCCGCGGCCGAACGGCTCGCCGTCGGGCGCCGCGCCGCCGGTGACCACCACCGCACCGCCGCGCCGCGCATCGGTCACGTGCGCGACCGATCGCTGCCGCGTCTCCTCGTTGAGGAGCGGCCCGAGCTCGACGCCATCCTGGAGGCCATGCCCCATGCGGAGGCGCGACGCGCCCTCGGCGAAGGCGGCGGTGAAGTCCTCGGCCAGCGCATCGGCCACGAAGATGCGGTTGACGGCGATGCAGATCTGGCCGGCGTTGGAATACGAGCGGCGCACGGCGGCCGGCACGACGGATTCGAGGTCGGCGTCGTCGAGCACCAGCAACGGCGACTGGCCGCCGAGCTCGAGCGAGAGGCGCTTGATATGCTCCGCCGCCAGGCGCATGACGCGGCGTCCGGTCTCCGTCGAGCCAGTGATGGTGATCAGGCGGCTGATCGGGCTGCGCACCAGCTCGTCGCCCACCGATGCGCCGCGGCCCACGACGTAGTTCAGGACCCCCGCCGGCAGTCCGGCGTCGCGGAAGCAGGCAACGAACTGGGCGGCCGCGAGCGGCGTCTCGGTGGGAGGCTTGGCGACGACCGTGCAGCCGGCGGCCAGGGCCGGCCCGATCTTCCAGCTCAGCAGATCGATCGGGTAGTTCCACGGAACGATGGCGACGACCACCCCGACGGGCTGGCGCAGCACCAGGCTGCGGATGCCAGGCTGGCGCGTCGGCCGCCACTCACCGCCGACCTGTGGCGCGAGGTCAGCGTAGTAGTCGATCACGTCGCAGCTGAAGGCGATCTCCTTGCGGGCGTCGGCGAGCGGCTTGCCCTGCTCGAGGGTGAGGGTTCGTGCCATCTCCTCGATCCGCGCCCGCGCGAGAGCGGCCCCGGCACGCAGGATCGCGGCGCGCTCGTGCGCGGGGGTGGCCGCC
>JACCWY010000375.1 GCA_013697395.1 Chloroflexota bacterium
TCGCCGTGCGGGTCTCGCGCCGGGCTGCGAGACGGGCATCGTGAGGCGCCGCCGGCCACCGCGCTCGCGCCTCGCGCATCCCCAGTGGGCGATCAGCATCGCGGCGGCGCTGGCGGCAATCGGCTTCGTGGGTGCGGCCCAGTGGAACAGCTCGCTGGCCAGGCAGGAGTTCATCACGTCCGCCCAGCGCGTGCTCATCACCGAGGCGGAGCAGGGACAGCGACAGCAGGAGGCGCTGCGCGCCGAGCTCGAGGATGCGGAGGCGCGCGTTCGGAGCTTTCAGGAGCGCGATGCCGGCTCGCGCAGCGAGCTCGAGGCGCTCAACCAGGAGCTGGCGGTGGCCCGCCTGGCGTCCGGTCTGGATCCCGTGCGCGGCCCGGGCGTGATCATCGAGATCGCCGACTCGCAGCGCGTGGTTCCGCCCGGCGAGAGCCCCACGAACTACATCGTGCTTGTCGACGACCTGCGCGACATCGTCACGGCACTGTGGGCATCGGGCGCCGAAGCAATCACGATCGCCGGCGGGGCGGCGGAGGGCGGACCGGCCGAGAGGCTCGTCGCGAGCACGTCGATCTACGGCGTCGGCTCCTCGATCCTCGTCAACACGGCGTTTCTATCGCCGCCGTTTCGGGTCGAGGCGATCGGGCCGGCCGGGCTCAACGACCGGTTCCTGTCGCATCCGATCTATCTGGCGCGCGTGGAGCGCAGGATCGACGCATATGGCCTCCAGTTCATCACCGAGGCCCGCGACGAGCTTGAGCTGCCCGCCTTCGTCGGCAACACGCGGCTGCGCTGGGGCGCGCCGGTCCAGGAGGGTGACTGATGGTGGCCCGTGTCGCGCAGGTCAGCCTCTTCACCGTAGCGCTCGTCATCGGCGTCCTGCTGGTGGGGCAGCTCCGCTCGCAGGCCCGCCCGATCGAGCTGTCCAGCCTGTCGGCGCAGGAGCTCTCGACCCTCATCGAGACGCTCGCGGCGCGCAACGTGGAGCTATCCGACGGCCTCGCCGACCTGCGGGAGCGGATCCGGGAGTACGAGCGTGCCGAGATCCAGGGCCAGTCGGCCCTCGAGCTGACGGAGGAGGATCTCGACCGGATCGCCGCTTTCGGCGGACTTCGCGGGGTGGAGGGGCAGGGAATCGTGATCGAGATCGACGGGTCGTTCGACCCAACCGCCGTCAACGACCTCATCTACGAGCTCCGAAATGCCGGGGCGGAGGCGATCGCGGTCGACGGAATTCGCATCACGGCGAGCTCGGTCGCCGTCTTCGGCACCGGGGCGATCGAGATCGACGGTGTCCCGATCGGTCGGAGCTTCTCGATCAGCGCCATCGGCTCGCCGGACGGCCTGCGGTCCGCGATCGAGCGTCCCGGTGGCATCCTGACCCTGCTGCACCAGTCGATCGACGCCGTCTTCACCCTGGAGACGACGACGAGCCTGCAAATTCCGGTGACCGAGCGCGACCTCACGCCGGAGGTCGCGCGTCCCGTCGAGTAGATCGGGTAGCCTGTAGCGCCAGCCACGCCATTGGGAGCCTGATGACGTCGTGAACGACCTGATCGAACGCGCGCTCGACGCCGCCGACCGGCTCGGAGCCGGCTATGCCGACGTCCGCGTCGTAGAGCGCAGCAATGAGCAGCTGACGGTCAAGAACGGCCAGCTCGAGGCCGCGACATCGAACCAGAGCGCCGGCTTCGGCATCCGGGTCCTCGTCGACGGGGCCTGGGGCTTCAGCGCGAGCGCTCTGCTGGAGCCTGCGGAGGCCGACCGAATCGCCCGAGAGGCGATCGACATCGCCCGGGCCTCCGCGCTCGCCCAGCAGGGACCCGTCGAGCTGGACGACACGCCTCCGGTGACCGACTCGTACCGCACCGCCTACCGTGAGGACCCCTTCGCGGTGAGCCTGGACGAGAAGCTGCGCCTGCTCATGGACGCCGACGCCGCCATGGCGCGGGTGCCGGGCGTCGCCATCCGCGAGGGAAGCGTGACGGCTGGTCGCGAGATCAAGACGTTCGCATCAACCACCGGCGCCCGGATCGACCAGGAGATCGTGGAGTCCGGCGGCGGGATCGAGGCGACCGCGGTCAACGACAGCGAGATGCAGCAGCGCAGCTACCCCAGCTCGTTCGGCGGCCAGGTGGTAACCGGCGGCTTCGAGGCGGTGCGCGCCCTCGACCTTGCCGAGCACGCGCAGGAGACGGCGGAGCTGGCGGTCGCGCTCCTCGATGCGCCCCAGTGCCCACCCGGCGAGATGGACCTGATCCTGGACTCGACCCAGGTGGCGCTTCAGATCCACGAGTCGTGCGGCCATCCCACCGAGCTCGACCGCGTGTTCGGGACGGAGGCCTCGTTCGCGGGCACCAGCTTCCTGACGACCGACAAGCTCGGCAGCCTGCGCTACGGAAGCGAGCAGGTCAGCATCGACGCCGATGCCACCGCGCCGGGCGGACTCGGGACGTTCGGCTACGACGACGAGGGCGTTCCGGCCCAGAACGTGCCGCTCGTCGAGAATGGCCTGCTGGTCGGATACCTCACCAGCCGTGAGACGGCGCCGCAGATCGGCCGCCGCAGCATGGGCAGCGCCCGGGCCTGGACGTGGAGCCACATCCCGCTGATCCGTATGACGAACATCAACCTGCGCCCCGGCGACGCCGGCAGCCTCGAGGACCTGATCGCAGACACGCGGGAGGGGATCTTCATGAGCGTCAACAAGAGCTGGTCGATCGACGACCGGCGGCTGAACTTCCAGTTCGGCGACCAGGCCGGCTGGCTGATCCGCAACGGCAAGCGGACGCAGCTCGTGAAGAACCCGACGTACACCGGCATCACGCCCAAGTTCTGGGGCAGCTGCGACGCGATCTGCGGGCCAGACGCCTGGACGCTGTGGGGCCTGCCGAATTGCGGCAAGGGTGAGCCGATGCAGGTCGGGCACGTCGGCCACGGCGCCGCCCCGGCGCGCTTCCGGGGCGTGAAGGTGGGTGTGGGCCGATGGTAGCCACCCTCGACCAGATCGACACGCTGCTCGACCGCGCGCTGGCCCATGCGACGACGGAGCGGGTCGAAGCACTCGTCCTGGCGCAGGACCTGGCCCTCACGCGCTTCGCGACCAACCGGATCCACCAGAACGTGCGGGAGCACGATGCCACGCTCCAGGTGCGGGTTGTCGACCACGACCGGATCGGCGTCGCCAGCACGAACAAGCTGGACGAGGCGGGTATCCGTGACGTCGTCGAGCGAGCGAGCGCCATCGCGGAGCGCTCGGCGCCGAATCCGGCCGCCGCGGTCCTCCCGGAGCCGGACGGCCGCGACCACGACCCCGACCTCGGCTACGTGCCCGGCACGGCCGAGGCCAGCCCGGAGCTGCGGGCCAGTGGCGCGCGCGTGGTCATCGACGCGGGCGAGGCGAACGGCCTCCAGGCATCCGGATCGTTCTCGACCTCGGTCATGACGATCGCCGTCGCCAATTCGCTCGGGGTGCGCGCCCGGCACCGCAGCACGAAGGCGGCGCTCCTGACCGTGATGATGGACGGCTTCGCCTCCGGTGCGGCCTCGGGCTATGCCCACGCCGGCTCGACCGATGTCGCCGATCTCGATCCCGATGCGCTTGGCCTCGAGGCGGCCGGCAAGGGCGACCGCATGCGCGGCGCCGGCGAGCTGGAGCCCGGGGAGTACGAGGTCATCCTGGAGGAATACGCGGTCGCCGGGCTGCTCGAGTACCTGTCCTACATCGGTTTCAGCGGGCTCGCCCACGAGGAGGGCCGCTCGTTCATGGACCTCGGAAGGCGGCTGATGGGGGAGAACGTCAGCATCTGGGACGATGGGCAGGATCCGTCCGGCATGCCGTCGCCGATCGACTTCGAGGGCGTCGTGCGTCGCCGCGTCGACCTGATCCAGGACGGCGTGGCCAGGGCCGTGGTGCACGACGCGGCCACGGGGTCGCGGGCCGGCACCGGGTCGACCGGCCATGGACTGCCGGCTCCGAACCTGCTCGGCCCCATGGCGCTCAACCTGTTCATTGCGCCCGGCTCGACCCCGCGCGACGAGCTCCTGCGCGGCGTGAAGCGCGGGGTGTGGGTCACTCGCTTTCACTACATCAACCCGGTGCATCCGAAGAAGGCGATCCTGACCGGCATGACGAAGGACGGGACCTTCCTGATCGAGGATGGCCGCCTGTCGCGTCCGATCCTCAACTTCCGGTTCACGCAGTCGATTCCCGAGGCGTTCAGCGACGTGCGCGCCGCCGGCAGCGAGACGAGGGTGCTGCCGGGTGAGTTCTTCGGCGCCGCGCGAGTGCCGGCGCTCCATCTCGGGTCGTTCAACTTCACCGGCGTGACCGCCGCGGAGGGCGGATAGTGACGGTGGCTGCGCCACTCGAGCTCCGCATGGGCGATCGGCTTCGGCTCCGCAAGGAGCACCCCTGCGGCAGCCGCGACTGGGCGGTCGTTCGGCTCGGTGCCGACATCGGCCTGGTGTGCGACGGCTGCGGTCACCGCATCCTGATGGACCGCCTGGACGTCGAGAGGCGCTTCACCGAATACCTGGAACGCGGTCCAGAGGCGCCGTAGGGCCGATGGCGCACATCGAGCTGCCGCGCGAGCCGGGAGCCGCACCCGACCTGTCGGGCGCCGGATCGGTCTTCGCCAATCGCAACTTCGTCTTCCTGTGGTCGGCGCAGACCCTCAGCCAGCTGGCCAGCAACATGGTGCTCGCCGCGCTCATGGCCACGGTGCACGCCACCACCGAGTCCGATACCGCGGTCGCCGTCCTGCTCCTGACCTTCCTCGTGCCGGCGGTCCTGTTCAGCACGCTGGGAGGAGTCCTCGTCGAGCGGAGCAATGCCAAGGTCATCATGCTCGCCACGAACGTCGTGCGGGCGGTCGGGATCATCGCCTTCATCTTCGTCGCGCCCAACACCGATTCGGCGAACGTGCCGCTCGTGTACCTCATCAACTTCGGAATCGCGACGGCGACCGCCGTGTTCGCGCCCGCCGAGCTGACCGCGATCCCGCGAATCGTCGATCGCCGGAACCTCATGGCCGCGAACTCCATCTTCGTCCTGACCATCAACGCCACCTTCGCCATCGGCTTCGGCTTCCTCGGTCCGCTCGTGCTCATCGCGCTGGGACCGATCGCCGTCTACGTGATCGTCGCCGTCATGTTCGGCCTGAGCGCCCTCGCCATCCTGCCGCTGCCGGCCGTCCGGCCCGATCACAAGGCCGCCCCTGCCACCGACGCCGCCGGGCGCGCGGTCCACGAGCTGGTGGAGCAGCTGACGGAGGGTGTGGCCTTCGTGCGCCGCCATCGGGCCATCGCCTGGAGCCTGGCCTACCTGGGCATCTCCTCCAGCCTGATCGGCGTGCTCGGCGCCATCGGTCCCGGCTTCGCGGTCGACATCCTGGGTCTCACGTCGCAGAACTTCTTCTTCATCATGGGACCCGCGGGCCTCGGCGCCGTCGTCGGCATCCTCTTCCTCAACTCGTATGGCAAAGATATCCCGAAGCGGCTCGTCATCGACATCGGCTTGATCGCCATGGGGATCACCCTCGTCCTCCTTGCCATCGTCAAGCCCGCCACCATCCTCTTCGGGGGCGCGGTGGGGCCGATCGAGGATGCCGTCCCTGCCATCGCGCCGCTCGTCAGCCTGCTGGCCGTCGTCGTCCTCATCGCCGTGCTGGCCGGGCTCGAGTACGCGTTCGTGGCGATCCCGTCCCAGACTGCGCTGCAGGAGGAGCTCCCCGCGGACGTTCGCGGCCGCATCTTCGGCATCCTCAACACCCTGCTCTCGGTCGCATCCTTCCTCCCGGTGATCGCCGCGCCTGCGGCGGCCGACATCCTGAACATCTTCTTCGATGGAGCCGGGATCCCGATCGTGATGGCGTTCCTCGGCGCCGTCACGCTCTGGGCGGGAATCGCGTCCTGGCGGCGCAACGCGCGGGCCGGCCTGCACCGTCAGGGCCTGTCCAGCCGCACACCGGCAAGCACCGTCGACGAGGCCACGGCCCCCGGCGTTCCCGACCTCCCGGAGCCGCCGGAGGCGCCGCACCGTCGCAGGCGCCGTCGGCGGCCGTCGCCCGATGGCGACTAGGGCCTTCGCCGCGGCCTTCCTGCTCGCTTCCGGCATCGTTGCGTGGCTCACGATCGGCATCCCGCTGGCGGCCCGCGCCCTCCAGCTCGGGATCGGCGTTTCGATCGCGTATGTGGCGTGGCTGGCGTGGCACGGCAGCCGCGTGCTGCGACGTGCCCTCGCGGATGCGGAGGGAGGCGCCGCCGTGCCGACCGGCCACGCCGGCGACCTGCCGTTCGTGTCGCTCATCGTGCCGGCGCGAAACGAGGCCAAGGTCATCGGGGACACGGTGCGTGCCGTGGCCGAGCTGCGCTACCACCGCGGCGGCAGGCCGGCGTACGAGGCGCTGGTGGTGGACGATGGCTCTGACGACGGCACCGGCGACGTGGCGCGTGCCGCGGTGTCCGGAGCGCCGATCAGCGTCCGGCGTCGCGAGCCGCGAGCCGGCCCCGCAACGAAGGGCGCGGTGCTCGCCTTTGCGACGCCGTTCCTCAGCGGCGACGTCCTCGGCGTGATCGACGCCGACACCCGCGTCGACCCCTCGTTCCTCGAGCGCGCCATGCTGGCCTGGGCGCGTGATCGCGGAGCGGATGCGCTTCAGGTGGCGCGCCGCCCACGGAACGCTGGAGTCTCGTGGCTGACCAGGGCCCAGGCGGAAGAGCAGCTGATGGACATGGCCAGCCAGTGCGGACGCTGGGCGACGGACGGCACGGCCGAGCTGCGCGGCAACGGCATGTTCGTGCGGCGAGCGGCACTCGAGGCGGCCGGTGGATGGTCGGAGCGCGCGCTGACCGAGGACCTGGAGCTGTCGACGCGCCTTTCGGCGCGCGGCAGCCACGTGACGCTGGCGCCGGAGGCGGCGGTGCGCGAGGAGGCGGTCGAGACGCTGGGCGACCTGTGGCGCCAGCGGCTGCGCTGGGCGGAGGGCAGCCTGCGGCGCCTGCTCGAGCACGGCCCACGCCTGCTGACCGGCTCGCTGCCGATGAGCCGCAAGGCCGACTTTCTGGCGTTCACCGGCGAGTTCCTGGTCCCCCCGCTCTTCGTGGCCACCATCGTCGCCTCGCTCGTCACGATCCCGCTGCCGCGGCCTGCCGACTGGACCATGCCGTTCTCCCTGTTCGTCGGGTACGGGCTGGGGGTCTTCCTTCTCGCCCTCGGTGGGTTGTCGGCGACCGGAGAGCGCGGCCTTCCGCTCATCGGCCGCGCGGCGCGCGGGGCGCTCTTCCTCTCGCACTGGCTGCTCGTCGTGCCGGTCGCCCTCGTCCGGATCGCGTTCGCCGCCGATCCCGCGGAATTCGTGCAGACCCCGCGCTCCGCACGACGGGAGGAAGCGTGACGCCTGCCGCCGACCTGCTGATCCGCGGCCAGGTTGTGCTGGCCGCCCGGCCGTCAGGCCTGGAGCTGGCCGAGGCGATCGGCATCGCCGATGGACGGGTGATCGCCGCCGGCAGTTGGGACGAGGTGCGCGACCGAGGTGCGCCGGGCGTGCGCGTCGTCGACGCGCGAGACGCCGCCGTCATCCCCGGGCTGCACGACTTCCACATCCACCTGGTCGGGCTGGCGCGGTCGCGGCGCGCGGTCCGCCTCGACGATGCGCGAGACGCGAAGGAGGTGGCGGAGCGGCTTGCCCGCGCAGCCGCCCAGACGCCCCGCGGTGGCTGGATCACGGGGCGTGGATGGAACGAGGCCCAGCTGGCGTCGGGGGTCGAGGCACTCCAGGCAGCAGCCGGGGAGCATGCCGCCTTCCTCAGCAGCCACGACGGCCACTCGGCCTGGGCCTCGTCGA
Source organism: Chloroflexota bacterium (assembly GCA_013697395.1). GTDB lineage: Bacteria > Chloroflexota > Limnocylindria > QHBO01 > QHBO01 > JACDBZ01. Next base: position 7,848 of record JACCWY010000375.1, read on the forward strand.
CGGCGCGGCGCCTGGCCGGCCTCGGGCCGACCACACCGGATCCTGCCGGCGGCCGTATCGAGCGCGACGAGCACGGGGAGCCAACGGGCATCCTGCGCGAGATCGCGCTCGAGGTCGTCGCCGTGCACGTGGCTCGCCTCCAGGGCGAAGCGCTGCGTCCGCCTCTCGATGAGACGCTGCGCGAGCTGGCCGCCATGGGCGTCACGGGCGCCAGCGAGGCCGGCGACTACACCGACGAGAACGGGGTCGGCGCCGATGCCGCGCTCGGCGACTCGTACTCGACCCTCACGGACCTCGGCGACCTCGTCGACGGCCGCCTGCGCCTGACGCTCGGTATCCCGGCCGACGCCATTGCCGCCGCGGCTGAGCGCAGCCTGCGGACGGGAATGCGCATCAACGGCCATGGCACGATGCGATTCGGATGGGCGAAGGAGTACGCCGATGGAGCGCTCGGTTCCGGAACGGCGGCGCTCCTGGAGCCGGCGACCTGTGGCCAGGGTGACTCGGGCATCCTGCGCGTCTCCGGCTCGGAGCTCGACACGCTGCTCGCCGCGTCGCGGCCTGCCGGCATCGGTACCGCGATCCACGCGATCGGCGACCGCGCGGCGCGAGAGGTGCTCGACGCCCTCGCCCGCGCGCGATCTCGCCTGCGCGGCGCGCCGGACGATCGAATCGAGCACGTGCAGCTGCTCCACGCAACGGATGCGCCGCGCTTCGCCGCGCTGGGCGTGACCGCCAGTGTCCAGCCGATCCACGCGGCCGCCGACCGCGACCTTGTCGAGTCCTGCTGGGATGGCCGGCAGGACGGCGCGTACGCATGGCGCAGGCTGGCGGACGCCGGGGCGCTCCTGGCCGCCGGATCGGACGCGCCGGTCGAATCGGCCAATCCCTGGCTGGGGATCTTTGCCGCCGTCCATCGGCGGCTGGCCGGCGACGGCCGGGGCGACTGGCGGCCGCAGCAGGCCCTCACGCTCACCGAAGCGCTCAGCGCGTACACCCTCGCGCCGGCGGCCGCCATCGGCGCCGTCGATGAGGGTCATCTCCGCACCGGCGCCCGGGCGGATCTCGCGATCCTGTCAGTCCCGCTCGACACCCTGCTCGCCGGGGACGAGAGCCTGGCCGACGTCCGATCGGTCCTCACGCTCGTGGAGGGCCGCGAGGCCGCCTTGGCATGAGCGCGTTCGCGCCGGGAGCGCGAGGTTGAGGTCGGACGCCGGCCTACGCGTCGAAGGCACACGCTCATGGGCCGGGGCGAGACCCCGGCCCATGACTGCGCGTAGACTCGCTCCATGGCAGAGGAGCTACGCCCGGAATCGCCGTTCGGGCTGCAGGGCAATTACGAGAACATCTGGCATATCGCCGCGGCGGAGCGCTGGGCCGACGGTCAGCTCATCGGGCATCGGACGTTCTGCGGCCGAAACTATGCCGAGCCGGTGACACAGCACGAGCTTGCCGGACTGAGCCAGATCTGCTCGGACTGCACGGCGCAGGTCGCGCAGCGCCACTGACGCAACGCTGCCGGACCCGATGGTCCGGTTGTCGTCGGCAGATGCCGCGCCATCCTGAGGTGCACGGGCCCCGCCGCTGAACACCATTGGCCACGACGCTCGCACCTTACAGGTGTCGCAATGCGTCGCCCCCTCAGCATCGTCTTTGCCGGCCTCGTGGCCGGCGCACTCACCGCGGCAGGATCGTTCGTCACCACCTCGCCTGTATCCGCCGCGACCATCGCTCCGACCACGACCTGCAACAACGCACTCGGCAACGGCGGCGCGCTGTGCGAGGTTACCGTCATCAACACCATCACATCCGCCGGCGGATCGGCCGCCGTGACGGTCCGTGAGTGCACCGGCTCTGCCGGCGTCCCGACCGCCAGCTGCTCGATTGCCACGAGCGTCTTGACCGAGCCCGTGACCGCGGTCACGCAGTGCAACGCCTCGATCAACGGCGGAGGCGGAGTGCTTCGCTGCCGCGTCGATGTCATCAACAACTTTGTCGGCGTCGGCGTGGCCCCGACTGCCGTCACCGTCAACCAGTGCGTCGGCTCCGGCGAGTCGGGTGCCATCGGTGCGACGATCGTTTGCAGCCCTTACCCGGCCACCACGAGTGGCGCCACGATCACCCAGTGCAACGGGTCGGGCAATGGGGGGACACTGGTCGGCCTGATTTGCAGCGCGACCGGCACACAGTCTGCCGGGCTGACGGTCAGGATCAACCAATGCAACGGCTCCACCAATGGCGGCGGGACGCTGACCGTTTGCTCGGCCAACATCACGAACAACGTGGTCGGCGCAGGTGGCACGCCGACCCCGTCCTCGGGGCCGGGCAGCACGCCAGGCCCGTTCCCCGGCTCGGGGACCACGGTGGTTCCCTTCACCGTGACCTCGATCGGCGCGCCCTCGCCGGGCCTGCCGGACACCAGCGTCGCCGAGAAGGCCGTCATCCAGGGAAGCGGCAGTGGTGCCGTCGTCCTTGCGGGACTGGTGCTCATCGCGGCCCTTGCGCTGATGGCTGCCGTGAGGCGCCGTCAGCCTGGCTGACGCGGGCGAACCAGCACACGACCGACGGAGCGTCGGGGCCAGGGGTCCCGGCGCTCTTCCACATGCGCCGGAAACCTAGGGGCTGGCACACCTCGTGCGTTGTGGTCGGCGCCAACCAACAACACCAAGAGGGGAGTCAACGCAATGCCGTCGGGCACGGAATTCATCACGCACGAATTCGACGAGGCGATCGCGATCCAGCAGTCGATCATCGCGTCAGGCAGGAAACTAAGCACGTCCCACCCGGTGGCCGCCGTCAAGCGTCAGATCAAGGCCGATCTGGCGGTTGACGAGAAGCACCTGGCCCAGCTCAAGAAGTTTGGTAAGCCGCTCGGCGCCACGGGGAAGCGCGAGGAGGTCGCCGAGGCGCTCGGATCCCTGGCGGATGAGACCTCAGCGAAGGCCGGCAGCGAGGAGAGCGAGGCGTACGAGGCGCATGCCGTCCTCCTGAACCTGAAGCGCAAGCAGCAGGACTCGGCTGACGCCCTGATCAAGATTGCCCGCGACCGCAAGGACACCGACCTGCGTGACGCGGCCACCAAGATGAAGAAGGAGATCAAGGCCAGCGCGGACGCCCTGGGCAAGAGGCTCGCCGACTTCGCCGTCCGCATCGCTTCCGCCTGACACTCGCATCCCACCTGGACGGGCAGCATGATCGGCGGGCTGGCACGACCGTTGCGTTGGCGAGGACATCGGACATCGCAGGGGGAGAAGTGATGGGCCTCCCGTCGCGACGGGCGGTCGGTTCCATCGTCTTCGTCTCGTCGTCCGCCGCCAGGGCCACGAATTCTGCTCCGTCGGCTCGTCATCACCTCCCCCGCGACCGGCGTGGCCCCCGGTACCGGATTCGACCTGTCGGCGGTGCCGGCGCTCGGCGGAGGCGAGCATCTGCTGGTCGACTGCCTGGAGTGTGGTCAGGACCACTCGTGGCAGATCGACGACGCATTCCTGGTCTGAGCAGCTGGTTCGAGGCGTTCGTTCCTACGGCTCCGCCATGATTCGGCGGGCGGCGTATGCCGCCCACGGCTCGCTCGGCTTCGGCCGGGTCCGTTCGTACTCGATGTAGCTGCGCGCGAGGAGCTGTGCCAGCTGATCGGTAGTGACCTCGCGGACCAGCACGGCGCCGATCCCGTGTTCGATGGCATAGGCGGCATACCAGCGCGGCCACTCCTCGTCATAGGCGCCGTTCAGCTCGGTGGCCTCGAAGGTGCCGTGCGCCGTCTCTGCTTGAACGAGCAGGGCGATGACGGGTTCCACGCGATCGGCTTCCATGTGTCTCACCTCCTCTGCGCTTGCCATCATGCTCCGCGCGATCCTGATCGGTCCAGCTCAAGCTGTCGGCACCCTGAGACTGGTGGACCGATAGGGGAGGGGGGTATAGTATGAGCCCTGATGGCCGGCTACAGCATGAGTCGCGACGAGTACCTCAACCGGCTTCGCCGGATCGAGGGACAGGTCCGGGGCCTGCAGCGCATGGTCTCGGAGGACACGTACTGCATCGACATCCTGACGCAGGTTTCCTCGGTCAGCAATGCGCTGCGGGGGGTCGCCGTCGGCCTCCTGGACGAGCACGTGCGCCATTGCGTGATGGACGCGGCGGCGGCCGGCGACGACTCGAAGGTCGACGAGGCGACAGCCGCGATCGAGCGCCTGCTGCGCTCCTGAGCCCGGAGATCAAGTCCTCGTGACGACACGAATCGACGGCCCTTTGCAGATCATCTCCCTCGATGTGGAGGGAATGACCTGTGCGTCGTGTGTCAACCGCATCGAGCGCTTCGTGAACAAGGTCGACGGCGTTTCCCTGGCCAGCGTCAACCTGGCGACCGAGAAGGCGACCATCCGCTTCGATCCGGCCCGGACCTCGGTCGGCGAGCTGACGAGCGCCGTCAATGCTGCCGGCTACGAAGTGCGCGAAGCGCCTGCCGCCGTCGTCGGTGACGGGGTGGATGCGCACGAGGCAGCCCGCGAGCGCGAGATCGGCGACCTGCGCCGCAAGTCGCTGGTCAGCCTCGCCGCCGGCCTGGCGATGATGGCGGTGATGTACCTGCCACTGAGCTTGGACATGACGCTGGTTGCACCCCTGCTGCTGATCACCGCCGCCGTGGTCCAGTTCTGGGCTGGCGCCGTGTTCTATCGCGCCGCCTGGACAGCCGCTCGGCATGGCAGCACCAACATGAACACGCTCGTCGCGGTCGGCACCAGCGTGGCCTTCGGATACAGCGCGTTCGTCACGCTGTGGCCGACGTTGGCGATGGCGTGGGGCTTTCCATACCAGCTCTACTACGAGACCGCGGTGATCATCATCGCCCTGATCCTGATGGGCCGGTGGCTGGAGGTGCGGGCAAAGAAGCATACCGCGGGGGCCATCAAGGCACTCATGGGCCTGCAGGCCAGGACCGCCCGAGTCCTTCGCGACGGCGCCGAGATGGACGTGCCGGTCGAGCAGGTGGTGGTCGGCGACCTGGTGCGGGTGCGACCGGGCGAGAAGGTGCCGGTCGACGGCGTCATGGTGGAAGGTCGTTCGGCGCTCGACGAGAGCATGCTGACCGGCGAGAGCCTGCCGGTCGAGAAGTCGATCGGCGACGAGGTCATCGGCGCAACCCTGAACAAGACCGGCTCCTTCGTCTTCCGCGCCGCCCGGGTCGGATCCGATACAGCGCTGGCCCAGATCGTTCGCCTTGTCGAGGACGCGCAGGGCTCCAAGGCTCCGATGCAGCGCCTGGCCGACCAGGTCGCCGGCATCTTCGTTCCGATCGTGCTCGTCGTCGCGGCGCTGACCGCGGCGGGCTGGTTCATCTTCGGCCCCAGCCCGGTCTTCGCGGTCACGGTGGCCATCGGGGTCCTGATCATCGCCTGCCCATGCGCGCTGGGGTTGGCCACCCCCACCGCAATCATGGTCGGCACGGGCAAGGCCGCCGAGCACGGCATCCTGATCCGTGGCGGTGAGGCCCTCGAGCAGGCGCGGCGCATCGACACGGTGGTGCTCGACAAGACCGGAACGCTGACGCGCGGACGCCCGGCCGTGACGCGGATCGCTCCCACCGGCGGCACCTCCGAGACCGAGCTGCTGACGCTGGCGGCTGCCGCCGAGGTCGGATCCGAGCACCCGCTGGGCCAGGCGATCCTGGTGCACGCTCGCGAGCTCGAGCTGGGGGTGCCCGCCGCGACCGACTTCGACGCAGTACCCGGCCGGGGTATTCGCGCCCGGATCGACGGTCGGGCGGTGGCGGTCGGGAACCGGGCACTGTTGGAAGCCGACGGGATCGGCATCGGGGACCTCGCCGCGGCCGCCGATGAGCTGTCCGCCGATGGGGCAACGCCGATGTTCGTGGCCGCCGACGGCCGGCTGCTGGGCGTGATCGCAGTAGCGGACACGCTCAGGCCGGAGTCGTCCCGGGCAGTGGCCGAGCTCGAGGCACTGGGCCTCGAGGTCTGGATGCTGACCGGTGACAACCGCCTCACCGCGGAAGCGGTCGCGCGCCAGGCCGGGATCAGCCGCGTGCTGGCCGAGGTTCAGCCCGGTCGGAAGGCCGAAACGGTACGTGAGCTCCAGGCCAAGGGCAGGAAGGTCGCCATGGTCGGCGATGGCATCAACGACGCTCCGGCGCTGGCCCAGGCCGACCTCGGCATCGCCATCGGCACCGGGACCGACGTTGCCATGGCCGCCTCCGATGTGACGCTCATCGGCGGAGACCTCCGGACCATCGTCACCGCCATCGCCCTGTCGCGGAAGACAGTCGGCGTGATCAAGCAGGGGCTGTTCTGGGCATTCGGCTACAACGTGGTGCTCATTCCGGTCGCGATGGGGCTGCTCTATCCCTTCTTCGGCATTCTCCTCAATCCGGTGCTTGCCGCGGCCGCGATGGCGATGAGCAGCGTCAGCGTGGTCACCAACGCGCTGCGCCTCCGCTCCTTCCGAGCTCCCGAGAGCCCCGAGCAGATCCTGCATCCGCCGCTAGCGGAGCGCGTCCGCGAATACGGATACCTGGCCGGGATCGCGGTCGTTGCCGTCGTGGTCGGCGGCGCGGCGCTCTTCCTGGCCAACCCGGCGCACCAGCCCCCGCAACCGATGCCGGACCGCGACCAGATGGGGTCCGTACGGCTTGTGGTCGAAGACCCACGCGAATAGGAGAAGATCACATGGCACAGCAGATGGCAACCGATCCGGTCTGTGGGATGCAGGTCGAGCCGGCCTCCGCCGAGGCCAATGGACTGACGGCCGAGCACAACGGACAGACCTACTACTTCTGCGGCAAGGGGTGCATGCTCGACTTCAAGGATGATCCCGAGCCCTACTTTGCCCCCGACTACACGCCGTCGATGTAGCCGGCGCTGATTTGATCCGCAGCAGTCACGGCGATCCCGCGCAGCCGGGCGATGCCCACCGCACACCCTCCGATCAAGATTGGTCATCCGCGCGCCACAGCGAGCACGGCGGCCGTGCGGGGCACAATAAGCACGCCGGCCACGATCCGGAAGTTTTCAAGCACCAGTTCTGGATCGTCCTGGGGCTGACGATCCCGGTCGTGGTCTGGAGCGCCGAGGTCCAGCACTGGCTCGGCTATATGGCCCCGGTCTTCCCCGGGTCCGAGTGGATCCCGGCCGCGCTGGGCACGATCGTCTTCCTGTACGGCGGCAAGGTCTTTCTGGACGGCGCGCGCACCGAGCTCGGGGACCGCCAGCCGGGGATGATGACCCTGATCAGCCTCGCCATCGTGGTGGCCTTCGTTGCGTCCTGGGCCGCGACCCTTGGCGTCTTCGACGTCGATGTCTGGTGGGAACTGGCCACCCTTATCACGGTCATGAGCCTGGGGCACTGGATCGAGATGCGCTCGATCATGCAGGCGCAGGGGGCGCTGAAGGCGCTCGCCGAGCTGCTGCCCGACACGGCTGAGCGGGTCACGGATGCGGGCACCAAGATCGTCCCATTGGGTGATCTCCAACTTGGCGACGTCGTGCTCGTCCGCCCGGGCACCCGCGTGCCGGCCGATGGCGAGGTGGTCGAGGGCACGGCCGATGTCGACGAGTCGATGATCACCGGTGAGTCGCGCCCGGTCACCAAGGAGCCGAACGACAAGGTGGTGGCCGGGACGGTCGCTGCCGGCGGCAGCCTGCGGGTGCGGGTGACGGCTGTCGGGGAGCAGACGGCGCTGTCGGGCATCATGCGCCTGGTGGCAGAGGCACAGGCTTCGCAGTCGCGGGCCCAGGTCCTGGCCGACCGCGCCGCGGCGATCCTGTTCTACGTGGCGCTCGGCGCCGGCATGATCACCCTCGGGGCGTGGATCGCGCTGGACCAGCCCGAGGAGGCGCTCATCCGCACCGCGACCGTGCTGGTCATCGCCTGCCCCCACGCACTCGGACTGGCCATCCCGCTGGTGATTGCGATCAGCACCACGCTCGGCGCGAAGAACGGCCTGCTCGTCAAGGATCGCCTGGCACTCGAGCGCGCGAAGGACCTGCAGGTCGTCATCTTCGACAAGACCGGGACGCTGACGCGGGGAGAGCCGGCATTGGCCGCC
>JACCWY010000454.1 GCA_013697395.1 Chloroflexota bacterium
CTGCGGATCCCGGCGACCGACGAGCGCGCTTCGGCCGATTGCTGTCCGTCGCCGGGCGCTTCCACTCGGGGAGTGGTGACCTGTCTGCGAGGCACGACGAGATCGCGGGCGAAGGGGAGTGGTGAACCGCGTGTTCGTTGACACGAGCGCGCTGCTTGCCTTGCTCGACGGTGACGATGTGCGGCACGAGGGTGTCCAGGCGGCATGCGCCCAGCGCGCCGACGATGACCTCGTGACCCACGGGTACGTCGTCGCCGAGTCGCTGGCTGTGACGCGTCGCCGGCTCGGCATCGGGGGCGTTGTCGCCCTGATGGACGACGTCCTGCCGTCGATCGAGGTGCTCCCAGTCGACCTCGAGCTGTACGTGGAGGCACAGCGTCGGTACCGGGCGGCCTTGCCGAGCGGCGTCTCGTTCGTCGACCGGATCAGCCTGACCCTCATCGAGCGCGAGGAGATCACGATGGCGCTCGTCCTCGATCCGGATTTCGCACGTGCCGGCCTCGAGGTCCTCCCTGGCACCTGATCCAAAGAGGGACGGTGTCCGCGCTACACGACGCCCCGGGCCGCCCAGGCGACGGCCGCGATCTCGAACGAGTCGGCGGGGAGCATCGACCCGCAGCGAACACGCAGCTCAGCTCGCCGCTCCGGGCTGAGCGAGGCAACGTGCTTGCCGGCCGGACCGACGCCGCTCAGGAACGGCTGCCACCAGTCGTCGATGCTCCCGAAGTGGCGGGTGGCCGTCAGCTCGGCCTCCTGTAGCTCGCGGAGCCCCGCCGCCTCGAACAGCTCGACGAGGTGACCCTGACGGGCCCCCAGCGAGCCGCGATTCGTCGACCGCCCCCGGATCGAGCGCCCGAACAGCCTCCCAGAACGGCCAGAGCGGGTCGCGACCGCCGCCGTAGTCCCAGACGCAGGCGGCTACCGTCCCGCGGGGTCGCGTCACCCGCGCCATCTCGCCCAGTCCGCCGACCGGATCCGACATGAAATGGACGACGAGCTGTGCGAGAGCGGCGTCGAACGCATCGTCGGGGTAGGGGAGCGCCTCCGCGCTGGCCTGTCGGACGGCCACGCCCGGATGCCGGGCGCGCGCCGCCTCGACGAACTGCTGCGACGGGTCCACGGCCGCGACGTCCTCCGGACCAAGGCGCCTCACGAGCTCGGCCGTGAGCGCTCCAGGCCCGCAGCCCACGTCGAGCACGCGTGTCCCGGGTTCGACGCCAGCAAGATGAGCAAGCTGCGCGGAGAGCAGCTGTGACCAGCCGCCCATGAACCGGTCGTACGCATCGGCTGCAACGTCGAACGACACCGCCAGACTCTACGACGTCGAGGCCGAGACCTCGACGCTCGCCCGACCTCTGTCGGTGGGCGTTCTCGCGGTGACAGATGCCAGATCAGCTCTTGCTGACCAGTTGATCAAACTGATCAGGACGTTGACGATCTTCTCCGGGCGTGCGGAAACCGAGTCAGTTCGCGCTCCGGTCATGGGCGTGTCCCAGGCGCGGCGCCCCCTGAGGCCCGCTACCAGGAGTTCGTGACGAGCTCGAGGTGGAGTGCCGCCCGGACGGGATCGGCAATTTCGTCGAGACGGTCCCATTCGACCTGGTTCTGGATGTAGTCGACGTCCTCATCGGTCAGGGCGATGTGCAGCTCGGCCGCAGCGCCTCGGGGGTCCTTGCGAAGCCAGAAGTAGAAGTCCCTGTCGACCATGGCGTGGGACGCGAGAAGCTTGAAGATGAGCTCCCGCTCCATGAACCCGTAGGGCTCGTGCTCCGTTCCCTCGGGCTCCGTTCCGCCGCCCTGCACGTTGCCTGACATCTCGTCGCCCATCTGCATCGTCATCCCGTTCCTCCTCTGGCAGCGCCGAACATGAGCTGCGTCGCGCGGTCGGCGACGCTCCTGTAGTGGCGGGCGACGTCGGCGCCCTGGGCGGCCGAGCTCGCCGCCCATCGGACCAGGTACGCCCGGAGCGATCCGAGGCCGAGCTCGGATGCCAGCGTCGCGGCATCCCCGGCCTCTGCCGCG
>JACCWY010000468.1 GCA_013697395.1 Chloroflexota bacterium
CGAGATGCCGATGATGCAACGCCTGGCGGAGGCGTATGGTGATCGGCTCCTCATCCTGGGTGTGGACTATGGCGAGGAGCCCGGCGCCGTGCGCGACTTCGTCGACCGCTACGGCATCACCTATCCCATCCTGCTGGACCCGACCCTCGAGAACTTCTTCCGCTGGAGCCCAGTGTTCGGGCTGCCCCGCCATTACTTCGTCGACTCGGGCGGCACGGTCGTGTACGAGGTGCCCGGTGAGCTTCCGGCGGGCCAGATGGCGGGCGTACTCGAGGAATTGCTTGGCCCCATCGAGCCAACCGACTGACTTCCGGCACGGTTGATGAGTCGGGATCAACTCAGCATCGCGTCGGATGCCGATGACGAGCAGCTCGCGGCCGCGGTCGACGCGTTGGTCGCCGCCTTCGCTGCGGATCCAGGGTGGTCGGTCCTACTGCCCGACATGCGAACTCGTCGTTCGGTGTTGACCGCGGCACTTTCAGGGCTGGTGGCAGACGGCGCGCACAGAGATTCCCTCTTGGTCGCGCTGGTGGACGGAGGTGTGGTGGGGGCCGCCATTGCATGGAGGCCCGGCTACCATCCGTCGCCGTTCCGGAACCCGCGGTACGTGATCGCGGCAGCGACGATTCTGCGCGCTGCGCGGCTTGCGACCGTAGGCCTGTGGCGGCGCTGGCACGCCATGCGGACAGCCGATCCCAGGGGCGAGCCGCACTGGCACCTGGCGGTGCTCGGTGTGCGGCCGGAGGCGCAACATCGTGGCGTGGGGCGCGCGCTGCTCGGGGCGTTCCTCGAGCGCGTCGATAACGCTCGCGGCGCCACCTACCTCGAGACCAGCCGCCCCGAGCTGGTGGCCTGGTACGGCGCCGTCGGCTTTGGCGTGCGCCAGCGGCTCACCCTTCCGGGCGATACAACCGCGTGGACGATGTGGCGTTCGACAAGCTCAGCGGCGCCCGATGCAGCTCCGCACCTATCACCCGACGAAGAGGTGGCAGACCGCGAGTCCAAAGGCGAGCGCGACTGGCGCCAGCCACTCAATGGGGGCGGCGGCCGGACCATCATCGGGTAAGCCGACATCGAGCAGCCGGCGCAGCCGGAGCTCGGCGACGGAGGAAAAGCCGATCCCCAGAGGCGACGGGCTGCGATCGCACTTGATCAAGGCCGATGCTATGGCCGCCGAGCTGGCTCCGGTCGCCAGGGCGTAGCGATCGGCCTCGATCTCGAGCTGCCCCACACGTCGCTCAATCCAGTGCCTGATGGCAGGCAGCCAGCCCAGCAACCGCGACCAGCACAGCAGCGCAAGCCCCCGGAGGGGTGCGCGCGTTCGGCGATGGTGCTCCTCGTGCAGCAGGACCGCCTCCAGCTCTTCGGCATCGAGGACGTCGAGCAGCGCGTTGGAGACGAAGATCGCCGGCCGGATGGGACCGGCCACGAAGGCCTCGGGCGCACGGCGGGCCTCGAGCAGCTGCACATCGCGGCCGTGCAGGTGGATCGGCCTCGCCACCCGTTCGAGCCGGCGCTGGCCGGCGATGGCCGGTCCCGTGCGCCTGGCGAGCAGCGTCAGCCAGGCGCCGACGACGGCAGCAACGCCAAGCTCGGCGCCAAGCATCGGGTCGCCACCGATGGCGCGTGCGGCGGCAGCGCAGAGGGCCACCGTGACCATCGGCGCCAACGCCAGGGGAAGCAGATGGGTGGGACGCATCAGTCCACCGCCTTCCCGGGCCGGCCTCGGCTCTCGGACAGAGCGATCAGCTGCCGTTGCAGCTCGGGATCGACATCGGCCAGGCGCTCAGCGAAATGACGCATGGCCGAGGCACCATAGCGTGCAATGAGGTCGTCGACCGCGCGACCGCTGCTGGCCTCAACAAGCTCGACCTCCGAGACAGTCGCCCGGTACACCGCCTCGCGACCGACACGAGAGCGCTCCACCAGCCCGCGCTCACGCAGGCGCGTCAGGATGGTCGTGACGGTCGTATAGGCGGGGGCGCGTCGCTTGCTCGACAGCTGATCGATCAGGGAGGTCAGGGCGGTGTCGCCCCCCGCCCACAGCACGCGCATGACTTCCGCGCCGAGCGGACCAAGCACGGCGCCGACCGATGGCTCATCCAAGCGCTGGGAGCGTTCCGTCATGAGCGGAGGCTAGCAGACGGCGTCGCTCAGAGCGATACGCTATCCTCGCTCTACGACAGCCGTGTAGTTATCCCAACGGAGGCGAAGCGTGGATTGGCTTCTGGCTGATGGGGCGCAGCCGATCCTCGGCGTGGCCGGCGCCACCGCGGCGGGCTTGCTCGCCGTGGGTGCGTTCGTGCTGCGGCGGCGAGCCGATCGGTCCGACAACTCCGTGCTGGCGGTCTTTCTGAGCGATGCCGGCACCGTCCTTGGTGCCTTGGCCCTGACGGTAGCCGTGGTGTCCGCAGCGCTGGCGTTGGGTGTCGAAGGTGTCGGGAGGCCTCTGTGGTTGGTGCTCACAGGGGTGGGCTCGGCGATCGCCGGCGGCCTCCTGGTGTGGCGCTGGCGTGGAGAGCTGGCGACCCAGGCCAATCGATACCGATCGGTGACGCCGACCGGCGCACCGGCTCGCCGCATCGTCTCGACCGCATGGGAGATCGCCATCGTCGCCGCTGGTGGGGCGGGATTGCTCACCTACCTGGGCACAGCAGACCATCGATTTGGCCATCCGCTGCACTGGATCCTGGCGGTAGTGGGCGCGCTGCTGGGCTATGCCCTTGGCATCGGCGCCGTAACGCCCCGCTTCCGGCTGCAATCACCTTCCCGCAAGCCATAGGAGTCCACACATTGAGACAGATTCCGCATCGGGCCGCATTGCTGGGGCTCGTCACCTTGGCCATCATTGGCTCTGCCTGCACTGGCATCAGCGGCGAGGCCCCGATCGACCGCGCCTTCATCGACATGATGGTCCCGCACCACGAGTCGGCGATCGCCATGGCCGAGATCGCGCAGGACCGCGCCGAGCATCCCGAGCTCGAGCAGCTGGCCGACGACATCATCGCCGCGCAGTCTGCCGAGATCACCCAGCTCACGGGCTGGCGCGAGGAGTGGTTCGGCAGCTCGGACACGCCATCGATGGAGGAGATGCCGAGGCTGCCCGGCATGTCGATGCCCGCCGGACATTCGATGAGCGGCGGCACGATGGACATGACCGGCGAGGTGAATGGGTTGCGTGACGCTGATCCGTTCGACCGGCTGTTCATCGACGCCATGATCCGCCACCACGAGCAGGCGGTGGAAGCCGCTGGGATCGTGCTCGATCAGACGGAGCGCGAGGAGATCCGCAGGCTGGCGGAGGACATCGTCGAGGCGCAGACTCGCGAGATCGAGCAGCTTCGCGAATGGCGGGACTTGACGAGGCTGTGGAGGTTCAGCATCTCCGCTCATTGGGCCGGGGGCCGGACTTGGGGCTGAGCTCGCGCTAGAGGTCCACCATGTCATCACC
>JACCWY010000521.1 GCA_013697395.1 Chloroflexota bacterium
GTGCAGGGCTGCTGCTGCTGGCGCTCGTGGTGGGAGTCGGTCTCGGCAGCGTTGCCCTCGCGCCGGACGAGGTGCTGCGCGTCCTCGGCCACCGGCTGCTCGGGCTCGGCGCGACGTCGGGCGTCGACGCCAGCACCGAGACGATCGTGATGGACCTGCGCCTGCCTCGGGTCCTCGGTGCCATGACCGTCGGTGCCGGCCTCGCCTGTGCAGGCACGGTGTTCCAGGCCATCCTGCGCAACCCGATGGCAGACCCGTACATCATCGGGACGGCCGCCGGCGCATCGCTCGGTGCCACGCTGGGCATCGTCCTGCCGCTCCTCGCGCCGGCCCTGGCCATCGGCGCGGCCAGCACGTGGCTCGGGATCGGCCTCGTCCAGCTCCTGGCCTTCGCGGGCGGGCTGGGGACGGTCCTCCTGGTCATCGGCGTCGCACGCCAGGGCGGCCGGCTGCCGTCGGTCACGCTGCTGCTCACCGGCTATGCCGTGTCGTCCCTGCTGGCGGCAGGGGTGTCGCTCCTGATGTTCGCGTCCGGGCGCGCGCTGGCCGTGATCTTCTCGTGGCTGATGGGGTCGCTGGCCGGCGTGGGCTGGGCCGACCTCGCGATCGCGGCACCGGTGATCATGGCCGCGTTCGTCCTCCTGCTTGCCCGCTGGCGGAGCCTGAACCTGCTGCTGCTCGGTGACGGGCCAGCCGCCCATCTGGGGCTCGACGTGGGCAGGACCAAGCTCCGGCTCACCCTGCTGGCCACGCTGGCCACGTCCGCCGCGGTCGCGATCTCCGGCACGATCGGTTTCGTCGGCCTGGTCGTGCCGCACGTCCTGCGGCTCGTCATCGGCCCCGACCATCGGCTGCTCCTGCCGGCCGGCGCCGTCCTCGGCGCCGCGCTCCTCGTGCTCGCCGACCTCGGCGCCCGCCTTGCCGGCGGGATCCCGGTCGGGGTCGTCACGGCCCTGGTCGGCGCGCCCTTCTTCCTCTGGCTGCTGCGGCGCTCCCGGCGCATGGCGAGCGCGCTGTCGGCATGACGCCCGCGGTTGAGGTGCACGGACTGGAGGTCTCGTACGGGGCCGATGGCGGTGGGCGCCGGACCGTGCTGCGCGGGCTTGACCTGACGGTGGCGCCAGGGGAGCTCGTCGCCATCCTCGGCCCGAACGGCAGCGGCAAGACGACGCTCCTGCGTGCAATCGCCGGAACGTTGCCCGCCGAGGGCGGCCGGGTCGCCCTGTTCGGCCGAGACGTCGCCGGCTGGCAGCGGGTGGAGCTGGCGCGCCGGGTTGCGGTCCTGCCGCAGGCGCTCGCGCTGCCCGACGGCTTTCGCGTGGCGGAGCTGGTCGAAATGGGTCGTGCGCCGCACGCGACGCGCTGGTTCGGGTCGTCTGCCCGGGACGCCGAGGCCGTCGAGCGCGCGATGGCCGACGCCGATGCGCTGGATCTCGCGGAACGCCACGCGGACGAGCTTTCGGGTGGCGAGCGCCAGCGCGTGCTGGTGGCGATGGCCCTGGCGCAGGAGCCCGAGCTGCTGCTGCTCGACGAGCCGACGCTGCATCTCGACATCGCCCACCAGGCGGCGTTGCTCGCGTCCGTCGCCCGGCTCCAGGCACGCCGCGGAATGACGGTGATCGCGGTCCTCCATGACCTGAACCTGGCCATCGCCCATGCCGCGCGCGTGGCGGTGCTCGGCGGAGGACGAATTGCCATCGACGGGGACCCGGCATCGGTCCTGCATGCCGCGGCGGTCGGTGAGCTGTTCGGTGCCGCCATGGACGAAGCCCGCACGGCCGACGGTCGCCGGTTCCTCGTGCCGCGCTCGGGGCGCGGGGCACGGAATGAACCTTCCGTTCTGGCGGACCGTATGTAGAGGTAGGCCGCAATCGGCGCAGTTCGTGTTGCCCGCGTACACGATGGCGGCGTCCTGAGCTTGATTCCCCCCGTTGATCATCAAAACGTCAAGGAGGTGGACAAGAGGATATAATCCACTGCCCATTGGGCCCTCGCCGCGGTATCACGCCGTGCGCGACCCCACGTTACGCACATCCCCATCACTGGAGGGAGTAATGAGACGGACCAAGTGGAACGCACTCGCGTTTCTCTTCTCTGGCGCGCTCGTGCTGGCCGCGTGTGGCCAGCAGCCTGGCGAGTCCGCCGAAGAGTCCGAGCCGACCGGTTCGGAGCCGGTCGGTTCACAGCCGGCCGAGTCTGAGGCGGCTCAGGGCACCGGGACGATCACCATGGTCGTCGACGGTCAGATCACGACGCTGTCGAACGCGCTATCGGACGCTCCGACGGGAGAGGCCTACGTCGGCTTCATCGGCACCGGCCTGTATGGGTACGACGCCTCGTTGACGCCCATCCCGGATCTCGCCGCGGACCTGTGCGAAGTCAGCGAGGATGAGCTCGTCTGGACATGCACCCTGCGTGAGGCCACGTTCCACAACGGCGATCCGGTGACCGCGGCCGACGTCGTGTTCACGTACCAGCTCGCCCAGAGCGCGAACTGCCGGTTCAACCCGTCGATCTGCCTGGCTCCGTTCCTAGAGTCGGCAACAGAGATCGACGAGACGACCGTCGAGTTCACGCTGCTCGAGCCCTACGCACCGTTCGCAACGGCAATCCTGCCGGGCATCAACATCGACTCGCAGGCCGTCGTCGAGGCTGCCTACGAGGAGTTCGCGGGCGCCGCCGAGGGTGCCGATGCGGCAGCCGTCACGGCCGCCCAGGCGGCCCTGGACGCCGCCGCCGCGCCCGAAGAGGGCGATCCCGATCCTGCCGCGTGCGAGGCCGCATTGGCCGACGGCGAGGCGCAGGTCGAGGCCGGTGGCGTCGAGCTGCCGAGCCGCGACGACTTCAACACCGGCGGCGAGAACGCTGACGAGTTCGATCCATGCGCCTACGGGACCGCTCTGTCCGACCTGCTCGGCCAGATCCTGGCGGCGCTCGAGGAGACGGGTATCGACGCGATCGCCGCGACCTACCCGCTGCTCAGCTTCAACACCGAGCCGGTCGGGACCGGTCCGTTCATGTGTGAGCCGGGCTGCCTGGCCCCTGGCGAGAGCCTGACGCTCGTCGCCTATGAGGGCTTCTACGGGGGCGCTCCGGCGACCGACACGGTGGTGATGCCGATCATCACCGACGACATCCAGGGCGCGAATGCCCTCCAGGCCGGTCAGGTCGACTGGAAGTACTCGCTGACGGCCGACGCGTACGACGCGCTCAAGGACGATCCGAACATCAAGTTCGCCGAGTACCCGGACCTCGGCTACTTCGGGCTCCAGTACAACCTGCGCGAGGGCCAGCTCTTCGCTGACCTTGGCGCCCGCAAGGCGGTGCAATACTGCATCGACAAGGCGGCTACCGTCGACCAGGCCACGAACGGCCAGGGGGTGCCGGCCGAGGCCGACATCCCGCCCTCGTCGTGGGCCTACAACCCCGACCTGCAGACGGTCGAGCGCGACGTCCCGACGGCCATCGGCCATCTCGAGGACGCCGGCTGGACCGTCCCGGTCGACGCCGATGGCAATGCCACCGGCTTGGCCACGCGTGATGGAGTCGAGTTCGTGACGGACGTGTACGTGCGCGCCGGGCGACCTGACCGCATCGCGTTCATGGAGCTCTTGCGCGACCAGGTGATCGACTGCGGCATCCAGATCAACGTCATCGAGGGCGACTTCTCGACGGTGCTGCTGCCGCTGCTGACCTACCCGCACATTCCGCCGAACGCGTCGAAGCCGTTCGACGCGTACTTCGGCGGATGGACCACTACGCCCGAACCCGACCCGTACGCGCTGTTCCATTCGGAGCAGTGCACCAACGAGGAGCAGCCTGACCTGTACAACTACGTCTGCTACCAGAACCCCGAGGCCGATGCGCTGATCGACGAGGGCCTGGCCACCAGTGACCAGGACGCGCGAGCGGCCATCTACCAGGAGTTCGAGCAGATCATGTTCGACGACCAGCCGTACCTGTTCGCATGGTCCGACGTCGCCCGCGAGGGGCTCGATGTGAACCTGCAGAGCACGGCCGGCGAGCTCGAGCTTGGCTCGCCGTATTGGGCCTGGCAGCTCAAGACCCTGTTCGTCGCCGAGTAGCCCGCTCGCCGGAGTCGTCGACGTTCTGAACGCAAGCCGCTGGTGGCGCCTCCGGGCGCCGCCAGCGGTGCATCCGCACAGATTCGCTACCGAATCGGCTTCCGTCTGAGACAATCCCACCCGCTCATCGGCACGAGCGCCCGAGCGGCGGCGGCATCGGAGACACGTGAGCAGGGGCGCATGACATGGCCAGCTACATCCTTCGTCGAACGCTTCAGGCCATCCCGATCCTCTTCGGCGTCGCCATCATCAGCTTCGCCATCGTGCAGCTCGCTCCCGGCAGCCCCATCGATCGCTTCCGCGCGCCCAACGTGCGTCCCGAGACGCTCGAGAACCTGGTCCGCCTATACGGGCTCGACCGTCCGGTGTGGGAGCAGTTCGTCAACTGGTTCAGCACCTTCGTCCAGTTCTGGCGCACCGACGCGTGGGGCTACAGCCTGGTCGACGGCCGCTCGGTGCGCGACACGGTCGTCGACCGCATGCCGGCCACGCTCCTGCTCGGCGGCACCGCACTCATCGTGACCGTCATCCTGGCGATCCCGATCGGCATCCTGGCCGCGGTGCGCCAGTACAGCTGGGCCGACAAGGCGATCACCACCTTCGCCACCATCGGCTACGCGATCCCTTCGTTCCTGCTGGGCCTGTACATCGCCTACATCGGCACGGTCGTCTTCCGCGGCGCCTTCCCTGGCTTCGGGATGGTCAGCCTGCCCGGCGTCGAGGGTCGCGGCACGCCGCTCGACGTGGCGTGGCACATGGTCCTGCCGGTCACCTCGCTGGCCATCCAGCAGATCGCCGGCTGGAGCCGCTACGTGCGCGCCAAGATGCTCGAGGTCCTGAACCAGGACTACGTGCGCACCGCCAAGGCCAAGGGACTGAGCGCCGCCAAGGTCACCTACAAGCACGCGCTGCGCAACGCGCTCATCCCGGTCATCACGCTGTTCGGCCTCACCCTGCCCGGCCTTCTTGCCGGCGCGGTCATCACCGAGACTATCTTCAGCTGGCCCGGACTCGGGCAGCTCGGCGTGCTCGCCGTCGGACAGCGCGACTACCCGATGGTGCTGGCCTTCGTGATGGTCGGCGGCTTCGGCGTGGTGCTCGGCAACCTGCTGGCCGATGCGCTGTACGGCGTGGTCGACCCGCGGATCAAGTACTAGAGGGCGCTCGTCATGGTCAGCGACGCAAACGCAGCCGAGATCGAGCGACGACGTCTCGAGGAGGCGGCGGCCGAATCGGCCGAGATCGACCGCACCCCGGTCCGAACCTACTGGCAGCTCGTTCGGCAGCGCTTCCTGAAGCACCGGCTGGCCGTCATCGCCGTCATCGTGCTCGTGGTCCTCGCGGTCTTTGCCGTGGTGGTGCCAACGGTCACCGGGGACGCTTGGCGCACGACGCAACTCTTCCGCGACGACGCGCCGCCCGAGCTGTTCAACGAGGACGGGGAGTTCACGTTCGCCATCCTGGGCTATAACGAGCAGGGCCAGAACCTGTTCGCCCGGCTCGGCAAGGCCACCCAGACCTCGCTCACCATCGGCCTGGCGGCCGTCGTTCTCATCGTCCTTATCGGCGTCTTCATCGGTTCGATCGCGGGCTATACGGGCGGCTGGATCGACAACCTGCTCATGCGTTTCGTCGACATCATGCTCAGCCTTCCAGGGCTGTTCATCATCCTCATGATCACCGCCTTTTTCGGGCAGGGCAACGTGTTGGTGGTCATCATCGCCATCGGACTGACGGGTTGGACGACCGCCGCGCGCCTGGTGCGCGCCGAGTTCCTGTCACTCCGCGAGGTCGACTACGTGCAGGCCGCGCGCGCGCTTGGCGCCAGCCCGCAGCGCATCATCCTGCGCCACATGCTGCCGCCGGCTCTGGCCCCCATCGTGGTGGCAGCCACCCTGGGCATCGCCG
This sequence comes from Chloroflexota bacterium, assembly GCA_013697395.1. Classification (GTDB taxonomy): domain Bacteria; phylum Chloroflexota; class Limnocylindria; order QHBO01; family QHBO01; genus JACDBZ01. The sequence continues at coordinate 5,994 of JACCWY010000521.1, forward strand.
ACTCGGTCGTCGTCGAGTCCGCGCTGAGCTTCCTCGGCTTCGGGATCGGGCGCGACGGTGCCAGCCTGGGCACCATGCTCCAGAACGCCCGCGACTACTTCTTCTCGGGGCCGCTCAAGGTGCTCTATCCCGGCGTGGTCCTGATCCTGATCGTCCTCTCGGCCAGCTTCCTGGGTGACGGGTTGCGCGATGCGCTCGACCCGAGGCAGCGGGTCGAGAAATGACCGTGACGGCGAGGCACGTCGGGCCGCTGCTCGAGATCAAGGGACTCAAGACTCACTTCTTCACCCAGGACGGCGTCGTCAAGGCCGTCGACGACGTCACGTTCCAGATCTCGCACGGCCAGACCCTCGGCGTCGTCGGCGAGTCGGGCTGTGGCAAGAGCGTCACCAGCCTGTCCGTCATGCGCCTCATCGATCGCCCCGGCAGGATCGTGGCGGGCGAGGTGCTGCTCAACGGCGAGGACCTGCTCGCCAAGCGCGACGCCGACATGCGCGACGTGCGTGGCGACCAGGTCAGCATGATCTTCCAGGAGCCGATGACCTCGCTCAACCCCGTCTTCACCTGCGGCGACCAGATCGCCGAGGCTGTCCAGCAGCACACCGCGGTCAGCCGGCGCGAGGCGTGGGACCGCGCGATCGAGATGATGCGAGTGGTCGGCATCGCCGATGCCAAGCGCCGCGCCGGCGAGCACCCTCACCAGCTGTCCGGCGGCATGCGCCAGCGCGTGATGATCGCCATGGCCCTGTCGACCGATCCGGACCTGCTCATCGCCGACGAGCCGACCACCGCGCTCGACGTCACCATCCAGGCCCAGATCCTGGAGGTCATGCGCGATCTGCGCACCAAGAACCGGATGGCGATCATGCTCATCACCCACGACCTCGGCGTCGTGGCCGAGATGGCCGACGAGGTGGTCGTCATGTACGCCGGCAAGGTGGTCGAGCGTGCCGACGTGCGCACGGTGTTCGGCACCCCGCACCATCCGTACACCAAGGGCCTGCTGCTCTCGATCCCGCGCCTCGACGAGCGCGTCGAGCGGCTCGAGGTCATCAAGGGCACCGTGCCGTCGCCGCTCAACCTGCCGACCGGGTGTCTCTTCAAGCGCCGTTGCCCGTACCGGATGCGGGTGTGCGACACGGCACCCCCCTACCAGGAGGTCGGGCCCGGCCATTTCAGCCGCTGCTGGCTGACCCCGGCCGGAGAGGAGCCGGCGGTCGGTGCCGACGCCACCGGCGACGAGGCGGAGGCCGCGGGCGAGCAGCTGACGGTGGAGACCCGATGACGGAGCGGCCGATCACCGGGACGACGTCCGCGGCCCAGGCGACGACCGAGGGCTCGATGACGAGCGG
>JACCWY010000529.1 GCA_013697395.1 Chloroflexota bacterium
ACCGAGGTACTCGAACGCAAGCTCCCCGTCGTCGTCGCGCCTGATGGTGAGCAACGCGTCGAGCTCGCCGTCGCGAACCCCCTCCGCGGCCTCCGCCGGGTCATCCGCGCGCATGACGCGCGGACGCTCCTCCCCGCCCGCCGGCTCCGTCGGGTCGGCCTCGGGATCCGTGCCAAGGATGAGAGCCGACTGGATGGCGACGACCGGGTCCGTGGAGAGGTCGTCGGCCTGGACGTCGACCGCGACCGATGGCGGGTCCGCGATGCCGATGGCGGACAGGATGGTCGGCACCATGGTGATGGCGAGGACGGCGACGGCCAGCAGGATCGTCGTGACCAGGAAGGCGCGGCCGCGGACGCGAAACAGGTACTCGCGCCGGGCGACGTGGAACGCGTTCGGGAGGAGCCCGCTCACCCGTTCGCACCGCGGCCGGTGGCGGCGAGGTGCTCCTCCGACTCGTCCACGGCGCGGTGGCCGACGTGCTCGATGAAGATCTCCTCGAGGCTCGGCTCGGTGATCTCGAAGCGCGTGACGCGGTCGCCGCGATCGATGGCGGCGCGGAGCACGGTCTCGGGGTCGCGGTCCGCGGGGACGTGGAGCTCGATGTAGTCCTCTCGCTGGGCCGTGACGGTGACCCCGGCGAGCGAGCCGACCCATTCGGCGCCGTGGCCGTCTCCGTCGGTGGCGAGCCGGACCACCTGGCGGCCCATGGCGCGCTTCACGTCGCGGACCGCGCCGCTCACGACGACGCGCCCGCGGTCGACGATGGCGATCGACTCGCACAGCTCCTCGACCGTCTCCATCTGGTGGGTGCTGAAGATCAGCGTCTTGCCGCGGTCGCGCATCTCGAGGAACGCCTCCTTCAGGAGGCGCACGTTGACCGGGTCGAGCCCGGAGAAGGGCTCGTCCATGATGAGGACCTCTGGGTCGTGGAGGATGGCGGCGATGAACTGGATCTTCTGCTGATTGCCTTTCGAGAGCTCCTCGACTCTACGGTCGCGGTAGTCGGGAATCCGGAAGCGCTCGAGCCAGTCGTCGATCTCGGCGGTCGCATCGGCATCCGAGACCTCGTACAGGGCCGAGAAGAAGCGCAGCTGCTCGCCGACCTTCATGCGCGGGTAGAGCCCACGCTCCTCGGGCAGGTAGCCCCACGTTCGGCGCGGGAGCGCGGTGTTCTCGGTGCCGAGCCACGTGACGCGTCCGGAGTCCGCCCGCAGGATGTCGAGCACGATCCGCATGCTCGTCGTCTTGCCCGCCCCGTTCGCACCGAGCAGGCCGAAGATCCGTCCGGGCTCGACGGAGAAGGAGGCGCCGTCGAGCGCGACGACATGCCCGAATCGCTTGGTTATGGTATCGACGACCAGGGACATGAACGGCAGGTCGCCTCCCGAGCGTGGTCCGGGCCGGACCGGTCGTCAGCCTAGCCCATCATCCTGTGGGTCGCTCGCGCCCGGTCAATCGAGCGGACTTCACTGGAGGCGCGTGCCACGCTGCAACCTCACGATTCATCGAGCACCCCCAGGCATGAGCTGCGCCGTCGTGTGCAGCTCGCGTACGGCGATGATCGACTGATCGCGCAAACCGCACGCCGCAGCCCCGATCCGCGTGATTCGCTCGATTCGTCGAGCGCTCCCGACGGATCGCGTCCCTGCTACACTCCGATTTCCGAACCGCCACGCGCCCTGGATGAGCTGCGGCGGTTCGCCGTGTGCGACCCCTTGGACGAGACCTGCCCCGATGAAGATTGCTGTCCCCCGCGAGACCGCCGACGGCGAGACCCGCGTCGCGCTCACTCCACAGATCGCCGGCCAGCTGATCGCCGAGGGCGTCGAGGTCCTGGTCCAGGCGGGCGCCGGTGAGGCATCCTCGAACACCGACGAGGCGTACCGCGAAGCGGGCGCCACGATCGTGCCGGATGCGCCGGCCCTGTACGGGCACGCGAATGTGGTGCTGCGGGTCGGCCGGCCCTCGGACGAGGAGGTCGAGATGCTGCGCGACGGCACCGTCCTCATCGGCACACTGGGTCTGCTCGCCAAGCCCGAGCTGGCGCAGAAGCTTGCCGAGCGAGGGGTCACGGCCATCAGCATGGACGCCATCCCGCGCATCACTCGCGCCCAAAGCATGGATACGCTGAGCTCGCAGGCGACAGTCGGCGGCTACAAGGCGGTCCTCATCGCTGCAGAACGGCTGCCGAAGTTCATGCCGCTTCTCACCACGGCCGCCGGCACGGTGCGCCCGGCCCGGGGGATCGTGATGGGTGCGGGGGTCGCCGGCCTGATGGCCATCGGCACCGCACGGCGCCTCGGCGCCGTCGTCGAGGCCACCGACGTGCGCCCGGTCGTGAAGGAGCAGGTCCAGAGCCTGGGCGGCACCTTCATCGAGGTCGAGATGACCGATGAGGAGAAGGCAAAGGCCGAGACCGCCGGTGGCTACGCGACCGAGATGAGCGACGACTACAAGCGGCGCCAGGCGGAGCTGATCGCCGAACGGGTCAAGGAGGCCGACTTCGTGATCACCACGGCCCTCATCCCCGGACGGCCGGCGCCGAGGCTCGTGACCGATGCGATGGTGAAGAGCATGAAGCCCGGCAGCGTCATCGTCGACATGGCGGCAGAGATGGGCGGCAACGTCGAGGGCACCGAGCCGGGCAAGGAGGTCGTTCGGCACGGCGTCAGGATCATCGGCCTCACGAACCTGCCTGCCACCATGCCCGGCAGCGCGACGCAGATGTACGCCAAGAACATCCAGACCCTGATCAAGCACCTGCTCACCGATGGCGAGCTCAAGGTCGACTTCGACGACGAGATCACACGCGGTGCCACGATCACGCACGGCGGCAAGGTCGTCCACGAGGCGACCGCCAAGGCGCTCGGCATCGAGGTCGCCCCGCCCCGGCCCACTGCGCCCGCCGATCCACCTGCCGACGCTCCCGCGTCACCCGCCACCGACAAGGATTCATAGACCGATGGAGCTGTCAGCCTTCGAGCTGCTCACTGCGCTCTTCATCGGTGTCCTCGCCGCGTTCGTCGGCTTCGAGGTCGTGTCGAAGGTGCCGACCATGCTCCACACACCCCTCATGAGCGGGGCGAATGCCGTCCACGGCGTGATCGTCGTCGGCGCGATGCTCGTCGCGGCCACGGCCGGCGGCCCGATCGGGATCGTCCTCGCCCTGCTGGCGGTGATCCTCGGCACGATCAACGTGGTCGGCGGCTTCGTCGTCACCGACCGGATGCTCGAGATGTTCAAGAAGCGACCCGGAGAGCGCGGCTAGATGGAGCTGCGCGACGTCCTCACCTACCTCGTCTGGCTGATCGCCAGCGTCACCTTCATCCTGGCGCTCAAGTTCCTGGCCAGCCCGAGGACGGCGCGCACCGGCAACCTGCTCGGCGCCGCGGGCATGGCCCTCGTGGTGGCCTGGACCTTCTTCACGACCGACGGCATGTTCGCCAACTGGTGGATCGTGGTCGTCGGCGGCGCCATCGGCGCGGTGGCTGGCTGGCTCGGCGCCAAGCGCGTCGCGATGACCGCCATGCCGCAGATGGTCGCCATCTTCAACGGCGCCGGGGGCGGTGCCGCGGCCCTCGTCGCCGTCGTCGAGTTCCTTCGCGACACGGACCTGCACCCCGGTGAGCTGCTGCCACTGGCGTTCGTCATCGCGACGCTTCTCGGGGCGATCATCGGTGCCGTCAGCCTGACCGGCTCGATCGTGGCGTTCGGCAAGCTCCAGGGCCTGATCGCCTCCCGGCCGGTGAAGTACCCCGGCTCCCAGATCGTGACGGCCGGCCTGTTCCTGGCGCTCATCGTCCTCGGCGTCTACCTGGCGGCCGTCTCGCCCAGCGTCCCGCTCTTCCTGCTCTTCGTGGTCCTGTCGCTCATCCTCGGCGTGCAGCTGGTCATGCCGATCGGCGGCGCGGACATGCCGGTCGTCGTTTCGCTCCTGAACAGCTATACGGGCATCGCAGTCGCCGCCACCGGCTTCGTGCTGAGCAACTACGCGCTGCTCATCGCCGGCACGCTGGTGGGCGCCTCCGGCGCGATCCTGACCCAGCTCATGACGAAGGCCATGAACCGGTCGCTCTTCAACGTCCTGTTTGCCGGCTTCGGCACCGGGGGCGACGTCGCCGCGGCAGGGGAGGAGGGCGAGGAGCAGCTCCGCGAGATCGGTGCCGAGGACGCGGCGGTCCTGATGGCCTATGGCAAGCGGGTGATCATCGTGCCGGGCTACGGCATGGCGGTGGCGCAGGCGCAGGGCCCGGTGCGCGAGCTGATGGACCTGCTGGTCGCCAAGGGGGTCGACGTCCAGTTCGCCATCCACCCGGTGGCGGGTCGGATGCCGGGGCACATGAACGTGCTGCTGGCCGAGGCGAACGTGCCGTACGACCGTCTCAAGGAGATGGACGAGATCAACGACGACTTCGCCGATACCGACGTGGCGCTGGTCATCGGCGCCAACGACGTCGTCAATCCGGCGGCGCGCGAGGAGGGCTCGCCGATCAGCGGCATGCCGATCCTGAACGTCGACCAGGCGCAGAAGGTGATCGTGCTCAAGCGCGGACGCGGCGCCGGGTTCGCCGGCATCCCGAACCCGCTCTTCAGCGCCGAGAACACCTCCATGCTGTTCGGCGACGCGAAGCCATCCGTCGAGGCGCTTGTCCAGGGCGTCAAGACCGCATGAGTACCTCGGGGCGTATCATCGGCCTTCACCCGAGCCTCACGAGGTGACCTGGCGATGGCCGAACTGACCGATTCATTGAACGAGCTGCTTCAAGGGCGGGAAGCCCAGATCAGCCGGCGCATCGGCGCCGACGAGGACCAGACGCGAGCGGCCATCCGGACCGCTGTTCCGGCGCTGCTCGCAGCGTTGAGCCAGCAGGCCAGGCCCGGAACCGGGCTGCAGCAGGCGATCGAGCGCGACCACGACGGATCGATCCTCGACCAGCTCGACGCATACCTGGGCGGCTCTGCCCAGCTGAGCCCGCGCACCACGAACGGTGCCGGCATCCTCGAGCACACCCTCGGTGCGCGCCAGCAGGATCTCGAGCGCAGGCTCAGCGGGAAGAGCGGCCTGGACGCAGGGAGCATCGCCAAGCTGTTGATTACGCTCGCGCCGTTGCTCATGGGCATGCTGGGCAAGAAGGGCCGCTCGTCGGGCGGAGGTGGCATCGACATCGACGACCTCGGCGGCCTCCTGAACCGCGAAAAGGAGGATGCCCGGAGCACGAACCCTGACATCGGTGACATCCTCGACAGCTTTACCGGCGGTGGCTCAGCCGGCACATCCGGCTCGGGCACGTCATCCGGTGGTGGCGTGGGCGGGGTTCTGGACTCGATCCTGGGGCGCAAGCGAGAAGGCTGACTCGAGCGCGGATTTCGGTGGGCCGGGCCGGCCACGGGATCGGCTCGCCGAATAGGTTCGTCTAGCATCGGTCGCATGATGGACCGATGGGTGTGCCTCGACGTCGGAGAGACGCTGATCGACGAGACCCGTGTCTTCCGCACCTGGGCCGAGATCCTGGGCCTGCCCGAGTTCACCGTCATGGCCGTGCTCGGTGGCTCCATCACGAATGCCGAGCGGCCGGAGGACTGGCGCGGCTTCTTCGAGATGCTCCAGCGGCCCGAGTGGCGCGATCAGCGGCCCGCCTTCGAGG
>JACCWY010000539.1 GCA_013697395.1 Chloroflexota bacterium
CTGCTGGCGTGGGGCGCATTGGGCTACGGCGCGTATCACGCCTCCCACGGCGCGATCGGGGCGTACATCAAGCCCGGCGAAGTGCTGCTGGTCGGCGGCTGCGCACTCGGCGCGGCCGTGGCGTCGATGCCGATGCACTCGATCATCAGCGCGCTGAAGAGCGCGAAGAAGATGCTCTTCTCGAAGGACGCGCACGTCGAGCACCTGATCAAGGAAATGGTCAGCTACGCCGAGACCGCCCGCCGCGACGGCGTGCTGGCGCTGGAGTCGGTCGCGCGTGAAGCGCCGGACCCGTTCCTCCGCCGCGGGTTGCAGCTCACGATCGACGGGACCGACCCGGAGATCATCGAGCGCATCATGCGCATCGAGATCGAATCGATGGTAGAACGGCACAAGCACGGCAAGCACTTCTTCGGCATGCTCGCGAAGTTCGGACCCGGGTGCGGCCTGGTCGCCTGCCTGACCGCCCAGGTCGCGATGTTCCGCAACCTCGCCGGCGACCCCGCCATCATCGGCGCAGCGCTGGCCGTCGCCCTCGTGGGCACGCTGTACGGCGCCCTCCTGCAAAACCTGGTGGCCGGTCCTATCGCGGAGAAGCTGGGCTTGAAGTCGAAGGAAGAAGCGTTCGCGAAGGAAATCATTCTCCAGGGCGTGCTCAGCATCCAAGCCGGCAACAACCCGCGCGTGGTCGAGATGCAGCTCATGAGCTTCCTCAGCAGCGGCCAACAGGCCGCGATGCCGAAGGCGGCGTAGGAAAAGGAGAGAAGCCAGAAGCCAGTAGCCAGAAGCCAGAGGAAAAAGACGCGTTGATCGGTTCTTCTACTGGCTCCTGGCTTCTGGCTCCTGGCTTCTTCAGCAACCATGGCCAAGACCGCCTGCAAAAAGTGTGACCCCCACGAGATCTGCGAGGAATGTCCCGAGTGGATCTTCACGCTCGCGGATTTGATCATGTGCATGATGGGGCTCTTCGTGATCCTCTGGGTGCTCAAGCCCAGCCCCAGGGACAACCCGAAGAACGCGCTGAGCGAGGAAGAGATCACCGTCATCGCGGCCATCAAGGAGGCGTTCGGGTACGTGCCGAACGCGAACTCGAACGACCCGATCGACCTGCACATGCTCATGAAGAAAGTCGAGCGCATGAAAAGCCCCGGCGACGGCGGCAAGACGGAGCTCGAGAAGAAGGGGCCGGAGGGAACGGACCCGGAAGTGACCACCATCCGCAAGGGTAAGCAGGCGTCGGTCGGCGGGAAGCTGCTGTTCGAGACGGGCGGGGCGGAGCTCACGCGGGAGACGACGTCACGACTCGATCAGATCGTGCAGCTCATTCGTGGGCACCGGCAGATCGTGCTCGTGAAGGGCCACACGTCGCTCGATGACCTCGCTGACGGGACGACCGCGCAGCAGAAGATGGATTTGTCGTATCGCCGCGCCAAGGCGGTGGCGGATTACCTGATGGACAAAGGCGTGGAGCCGGACATCCTTCGCGTGCAGGGGTGCTCGACGTCCGAGCCGGTCACGCAGCGCCGTTACGGCCCCGACGCGCAGGCGAGCAATCGCCGCGTCGAGGTCGAGGTCACGGCGACCCTTGTTGAGGAGTTTCAGGACCGTCCCGTGGCCGCGCAAATGTCTACCGAACCGGCCAACGTTCCCGCCCCCGAACGTGTCCTTTCTGATGACGCCCAACCCGCCGCTTCAGCACAGTAACTGCCTATCCTTTCGGCGCTGCTGAGCTCGCTCTCTGCCACTTTTGGCGACAACGTGTCGCCGACCGGTCACGCTGTCCCGGCCGCTACGATTCCGCGCCCCGCGCTTCGGCCGTTCAGCCACCCAAATGAAGAAAAATTTTTGCGGTTTCTCTACAACAAGCGCTCGACTGTAGGGGTTAACAAGGTTGTGCGTACCAAGCTAGGCAATCTGAGGCATACCATTTGCTCCGCGTGCTTTACGTATCAGTAAAAAGCGAAGGGCGAGGTCGACATGAAGAAAGCCGTACGCAACAACACGGGGAACAGCCCCACGATTCAAGCGGCGCCCGCTACCACCTGCGTACCGAGCGCGGTGAAGCTTGAATCGCGGCCGCAATCGACCTCTTCCGCAACGCCGGTATGGAGCCGCTACGTGGATAGCAGACTCAAGCAGTTCTGCCTGAGGTAAGCTTCAGCGGCCGTTCGTCATGCCGCATTGAACATCTTGCACTCACGGGGCACGTCCTATCGTGCCCCACTATTTGAATCCGGGCCGTCGCCGACTGGCACAACTGAATAGACCGCGTTCCGAATCAAGGGCAGCGAAACTTGACAGGGAGATCATACGCGCATGGTTTCGTCGAACTCATCAACCACGCAGCAGCCAGTGTCCGCCATCGCTTCGGATGTCGCGTCGCTTCCGTTCAAGCAGTTCATCTGGGGGGCGGGCGTCGAGTGTTCATTCCTGCCCCACCTGAACGTCGACCAGTACCAGTGGACGCAGCACGACCGGTTCTGGCGCGAAGACCTCCGCCGCGCGAAGGAGGAATTGGGCCTCACGCACCTGCGTTACGCGATGCCCTGGCACGTGCTCGAGCCGGAGCCGGGGAAGTTCAACTGGGACTACAGCGACGAGCGCGTGGCGGAATTCGGGAAGCTCGGCATCGAGCCGCTGATGGACGTGATGCACTTCGGCACGCCGCTGTGGCTGAAGCAGGCGGTGGGTGATCCCGAGTTCCCCGAAGCGCTCGAGCGCTTCGCCGAAGCGCTCGTCACGCGCTACCGCGAACAGATCAAGACGTGGTGCCCGTTCAACGAGCCGCTCGTCAGCGCGCTCTTCTCCGGCGACTTCGGCTTCTGGCCGCCGCATCAGCGCAAGTGGCGCGGGTACATGCCTGTCCTCTCGCGCATCGTGCAGGCCGTGAGCCGCGGCATTCGCGCGATCCGCCGGGCGAATCCGGAAGCCACCGTCCTCCTCTGCGACGCCGCCGAGAGCTACAAGACGCGCAGCCCCGAGCTGAAGACGGAAGTCCAACGCCGCAACATGCGCCGGTTCCTCGTGATGGACCTGCTGCTCGGCCGCGTGGACAAGAATCACCCGCTGTACGCGTGGGTGACGAGTTACGGGCTCTCCGAGCTCGATCTCGAATGGTTCAAGACGCACCCGCAGTCGCCGGACGTGCTGGGCCTCGATTACTACCCGCACAGCGACTGGCAACTCGACATGCAGGGCGGCGCCGTCCGCCAGCGCCGCGCGGAGAGCCCCGTCGGTCTGTACGGCGTGGCCAGCGCCTACTGGCAGCGCTACGGCATCCCGCTCATGCTCACGGAGACGAGCATCGAGGGCCAGCCGATCAATCGCGAGATCTGGCTCGAACAGAACATCGACCACATCAAGCGGCTGCGCGCAGAAGGCATCCCGATGCTCGGCCTGATCTGGTGGCCCCTGCTCGATCAGATCGACTGGGACGGCGCGCTGACGCACCGCGTGGGCAAGATCCACGAGGTCGGACTGTTCAGCCTGAAGCGTCACGGAGACGGCATACTTCAGCGTAGCGCTACGCCGCTCGTGAACCTCTTCAAGAACTTCGTGAGCAGCGGCGAAGAGCACGTTGGCAAGCTGGAGTCGATCTCG
>JACCWY010000008.1 GCA_013697395.1 Chloroflexota bacterium
CGCCATGGAGGGTCGCGCCGGGAAAGCGTTCGGAGCGCAGGAGTGAGCGGCGGGGGTCGACGACGCTCACTCGCCATCCCATCCGCAGGCCGGCGCCGACCAGCGGCGGGGCGTCCGGCCCGGCCCCGCAGACGACCAGGTGCAGCGGCGGCAGGATCGGGTCCAGGACGGAGTCCCCCAGCACTGTCGGCCGTCCATGAGCGACGGCCAGGACGGCGCGCTCGCCGAGCGCATCAGCCTCGATCGCCGTGAGCCGCCGGCGCTCGCCATCGAGGCCGGTGAGCAGGTAGGTGGCTCGGCCGTCCCGAGCGGCTGCGAGGGCATCCAGCGTCTCGGCCGCCATCCCGGGTGGCTCGGCCAGCAGATCGATCACGCCACGGCAGCCAAGTCCAATGCCCCACAGCTCGTCACTTTCGGCCGAGTGGTCGACCGTCACCAGCACGGGCGCGTCCAGCTTCAGCGCCTCCCGGGCAAGCCGCGCGGCCTCCACCTCGAGGCAGCCGCCGGAGATGAGGCCGACCGGGGCGCCGTGCTCGGGCACGAGCAGCCGCGCCCCAGGTCGCCGGTACGACGAGCCGCGCACCGATACGACGGTCGCCAGCGCGAAGCGCTCACCTCGCGCGGTCACGCCGGCCGCGGCGTCGAGAATGGTGTCGAGCTCGCTCACCCCGCGACTCTAGCGGGGTCACGGCTTCAGGACCCGGGCCGCACTCCGGCACTCGCTCCATCGAGGAACTCTCGGAGCAGCGCATTGAAGCGCTCGGGCTGCTCGAGGTTGATCATGTGCGCGACGCCCTCGAACACCTCCAACCGAGCACCCGGCACCGCATCGGCCAGGTGACGCATCGATTCCTGCGTTCCGGGTTCGTCCAGTGTTCCGATGAGGACGAGAAGCGAGACGTTCAGCTCGCCGAGGCGCCCTGCCGCGGGCGGATCGAGCACCTGCGGTTTGCCCTCCACCTTCTCGGCCAGGTAGTTCTCCAGGACCCAGTCGTGGACCCTGGCGTGGACGATGGGGACGCGGTCCGCGTGTTGGCCCGGACCATCGGCCCAGTACGCGGCTTCCCACTCGGCCAGCCCGGCCCAGTCCTTCGCCTCCTCCATCTTCTCCGCGGCCTCGAATTCCGCCGCGGGCGCGTCGTCGGGCGATTCGTATCCACTGATCCCGCCGGCCCCGACCACAACCGAACGCACGCGGGCCGGATACTCGATCGCAAAGTCCAGCGCGATCTGGCCTGCGCGCGAGAAGCCGACCACGTGGGCCGAGTCCTCGCCCAGGTGGTCGAGGAGCGCCGCGATGTCGGCCCGGTTCGAGAACTCGACCGCGTCGGTCTCCGTTCGTCCGAAGCCCCGGGTGTCGTACCGGATCACCCGGTAGGCATCGCGGAGGACGGGCACCTGGTCGTCCCACATGCGCAGATTGGCAACGCCGGCGTGAATGAGGACCACTGGAGGGCCGCTGCCCTCCACCTCGTAGTAGATCCTGGCGCCGTTCGTCTCCAGCGTGCCGCTCTCGTTAGTCGTGATTGTGCTCTGCTCGTTCGTCATCGGCGCATCGTATGCCCGGTTCCTGCCAGCCGATGTCACCTTTGCGGCAGCACTGCCACTCAGGGGCTGAACAGGACGCCCGGATTGAGGATCCCGTCCGGGTCCCAGGCGGCCTTGAGATCGCGCATGGCGCGAACGGTCGCCTCTCCACGGTCACGGACCAGCCATCCAACCTTGGCGACGCCGATGCCGTGCTCCGCACTCACGCTCCCGCCGAGGCCCACGACGAGGCCGAGCACCGCATCGTCGACTGCGCTGTCGTCCGGCGCGGGACCCAGGACGTTGACATGCAGATTGCCGTCCCCGACGTGGCCGTACACGATCGTCCTGGCGTCCGGAGCCACGGCCGCCACGGCGCCGGGCACCCGCTCGACCAGCTCGGCGAAGCGCGGCAGCGGGACGGAGACGTCGAGCTTGTGCGGCACGCCCTCGGCGCTGATGGCCTCGGTGTGGCGCTCGCGCAGCTGCCACAGCCGGTCGCGCCCATCGGCATCGGTTGCGACCGCGACGGCGCCCTCGTCGACGGCCAGCTCACCGAGCGCCGCGAAAAGCTCGTCAGAGGGGTCGGACTCGTCCGAGGCGACCTCGACCAGCAGGTAGACGGGCGTCCGCGGCGCGAATGGCGGGGCGACCGACGCATGATCCATGACGAGCTCGAGCCCGGCATCGGTGAAGAGCTCGAGCGCAAGGACCGATGCGAGGCGGCGCCGCAGCGTCCCCGCCGCACGGACGGCCTCTGCCGCATTCGCGAAGCCGATGACACAGAGGGCGCGGTGCCGCAGCCGCGAGACCAGGCGCAGGCGGATGCGCGTGATGACGGCGAGCGTGCCCTCACTGCCGGCGAGGAGCCCGCCGAGGTCGTAGCCGGTGTTGTCCTTCGGCATGCCGGGGAGACGGCTGATGACGCTGCCGTTGGCAAGCACGGCCTCGTAGCCGAGGAGCTGCGAACGCATCGGTCCATGGCGGACGACGTTCACCCCGCCGGCATTCGTGGCGACCATGCCCCCGATCGTCGCCGAATCCCGGGCCCCGAGGTCCACCCCGACCTCCCAGCCGGCGGCACGTGCCGCGTTCTGCACCGCCGCGAGACTAGCGCCCGCGCCGACGGTCACCTCGCCCGCGCCTGCGTCGACCTCCTCGATCTCGTTCAGCCGCAGCAGGCTGAGCACGACCTCGCCGCCGCGCGGCACCGATCCGCCGACCAGCCCGGTGTTGCCGCCCTGCGGCACCACCCCCAC